>NZ_JBFUBY010000319.1:0-4357 GCF_056405515.1 Polaromonas sp. P1_G2 | reverse complement strand
GGCCAGTACCAATTCAACCGCCTGGGCAAATTCGCCGCCCAGGCGCTGCGCCAGACCCATCACGGCAGCGGCTTCTATCTCAAAGGTCTTGCGGGCCAGGTCCAGCACCTGCTCGGC
Organism: Polaromonas sp. P1_G2; assembly: GCF_056405515.1. Taxonomy (NCBI): domain Bacteria; kingdom Pseudomonadati; phylum Pseudomonadota; class Betaproteobacteria; order Burkholderiales; family Comamonadaceae; genus Polaromonas; species Polaromonas sp. P1_G2. Next base: position 4,240 of record NZ_JBFUBY010000319.1, on the reverse strand, counting down.
GTCAATTTTCACGGGGTCCGGGTTCATGGCTGCATTCTATAGAGGCGCACAAAGGCCCATGCCGCCCGGACTTCCTCAGCTACCATCGGCGCATGAGCGCGCTTGAACTGACCCTGCTGTACCTGCTGGCCGCCGTGCTGGGCGTGGTCGCGTGCCGTTCGCTCAAGCTGCCGCCCATGCTGGGCTACCTGGCCGTCGGCGTGGTCATAGGCCCCAACGCGCTGGCGCTGGCGCAGAATTCCGACGGCGTGCGGCACCTCGGCGAGTTCGGCGTGGTGTTCCTGATGTTCGTGATAGGGCTCGAATTCAACCTGCCCAAGCTGCGCTCCATGCGGCGCCACGTGTTCGGCCTGGGACTGCTGCAGGTGGCGCTCACCATCGTGCTGGCCACGGTGGGCTCCTTGTTCCTCGCCAGCATGGCGCCCAGCCTCTGGACCATGGGCTGGCAGACCGCGCTGGCGCTGTCCGGCGCGATCGCCATGAGCAGCACCGCCATCGTCGTCAAGCTGCTGTCGGAGCGGCTCGAGCTGGAGTCCGAACACGGCAAGCGCATCATGGGCGTGCTGCTGTTCCAGGATCTGGCCGTGGTGCCGCTGCTGGTGCTGATTCCCGCCTTGGGCGCGCCCGCCGACGCGCTTCTCATGGCGCTGGCCATCGCCGGGCTCAAGGCTGCCGTCCTGGTGGGGCTGCTCCTGACGGGCGGGCAACGCGTCATGCGCTGGTGGCTCACCATCGTGGCGCGGCGCAAAAGCGAAGAGCTCTTCGTGCTCAACCTGCTGCTGGTCACGCTGGCGCTGGCCTGGCTGACAGAACGCGCCGGCCTGAGCCTGGCGCTGGGCGCTTTCATCGCCGGCATGCTGATTTCCGAAACCGAATACAAGCACCAGGTCGAGACCGACATCCGGCCCTTCCACGACGTCCTGCTGGGCCTGTTCTTCATCAGCATCGGCATGCTGCTCGACTGGCGCCTGGTGCTGGAGCGCTGGCCGCTGGTGCTGCTGCTGATGACGCTGCCCGTTGTCTTCAAGCTGGTGCTGGTCACCGCGCTGGCCCGCGCGCTGGGCGCCACCGCCGGCGTATCGCTGCGCACCGGCCTCTACCTGGCCCAGGCCGGCGAGTTCGGCTTCGTGCTGCTCACGCTGGCCCAGCAGAACCACCTGGTGCCGCCGGCCCTGCTGAACCCCATCCTGGCCAGCATGGTGCTGTCCATGCTGGCCACGCCTTTCATCATCATGTACAGCAACCGCATCGTGATGAAGCTGGTCTCCAGCGAATGGCTGCAGCAGTCGCTGCAGATGACCACCATCGCGCGCAAGTCCATCAACGCCAACAAGCACGTGATCATCTGCGGCTACGGCCGCTGCGGCCAGAACCTGGGCCACATGCTGGAACGCGAAGGCATCCAGTACATGGCACTGGACCTGGACCCCGACCGCGTGCGGCAGGCCGCCGCCGCCGGCGACTCCGTGGTGTTCGGCGACGCCGTGCGCCTGCAAGCCCTGATGGCCGCCGGCCTGGCGCGCGCCAGCGCGGTGGTCATCACCTACCTGGACACGGCCAGCGCCCTCAAGGTACTGGCCAACACGCGCGCCCATGCGCCCACGGTGCCGGTGATCGTGCGCACGGTGGACGACCACGACCTGGAAAAGCTGCAGGCGGCCGGCGCCACCGAAGTGGTGCCTGAAGCCATCGAGGGCAGCCTGATGCTCGCCAGCCACGCGCTCGCGCTGGTGGGCGTGCCCATGCGCCGTGTGATCCGCGTGGTGCAGGACCAGCGCGACGCGCGCTACAACCTGCTACGCGGCTACTTCCGCGGCGCCGACGACGACACGGTCAATGAGCTGGAGCAGGAGCGGCTGTCCACCGTGACCTTGCCGCTGGGAAACCGCTCCGCCGGCAAGCCCCTGGCCGCCCTGGCGCTGCAGGCGGTGGGCGTTCGTGTCGTCAGCCTGCGGCGCAACAACGGCAAGACGCTGCAGGCCGATGATGAAACCCGGCTGGAGGGCGGTGACACCCTGGTGCTGTCAGGGCGGTCCGCCGCGCTGGCGATCGCCGAAGAAAAACTGCTGAGAGGCTAGGCCGACCGCCATGGCAGGTATCGACTGGAATCGCGCATGGCTGACCGGGTCCCGCTGGCTGAAACAGGGTACCGGCCTGTTGTTTGCACGCCCTCTGCTGTGGCTCGGCCTGGCCCTGCTGGAAAGCCTGGCCACCGCCTGGCTGGGTTCCGGCGATGTGTTGAGCCTGGTGCTGTCTTTGCTCGTGCTTTCATTGTTCCTGTGCACCATCCTGCTGCTGGCCTGGCGCGTAGCTCTGCGGCCCAGCGTGCCGTTCACGGAACTGGCGCTGGGCTGGGCCGCATCGGCAGGCAGGATTTTTGGGGTCTCGCTGCCCCTCGCGGCCGCAGGCCTCGTACTGGTGGCCGGGTCTTACCTTGTGGGGCCTCTGTCCTTCCTTTTGTGGCCCGCCGCGTGGGTACCCTGCCTCTGGGTGTTCCTGCCGGCATTGCTGATCGACGGGCTCTCCGCGAAAAGCAGCCTGCACCTGGTCATGCAGACTTCGCCGCAGCGCTGGGCAAGCATTGCCGTGGCCGTCTTCAGCCTGCTGGCCCTTGCCGCCGCCGCACTCCTTGTGGCTTTTCTTTTGATGTCCCTGTTGAAGCTGCTGGGCGGCCAGCTTGCCGCCGCCGCGGGCGTGCTGTTGTTGCTGTTGCCCGCGGCCTTGTTGCTGGGGGTGCTGCCGGTGCTGTGCGCATTCGCGGCCAGCCGGGATACCGGCGTTTCCTGAAAGTGTTTGCCATGCCAAAACAGTCCGCGAGCGAGTACCTGCGAGACCACATCCGCACCGTGCCGGACTGGCCCGCGCCGGGGGTGCAGTTTCGCGACATCACGCCGCTGCTGCAAAACCCCAAGGTGTTCCGCGTCCTGATAGACGCTTTTGTGCACCGCTACATGGACCCGGCGCTGCGTCCCGACGTGGTGGCCGGGCTGGACGCTCGCGGCTTCATCCTGGGTGCCGTGGTGGCCTATGAGCTGAATGTCGGTTTTGTGCCTGTCCGCAAGAAAGGCAAGCTGCCCTTCACCACGGTGCAGGAAACCTACGAGCTGGAATACGGCAGTGCCACCGTGGAGCTGCACACCGACGCCGTGAAAGCCGGTGACAAGGTCCTGTTGATCGACGACCTGATCGCCACCGGCGGCACCATGATGGCCGGCAAAAAGCTGCTCGAGAAGCTGGGCGCCACCGTGACCGAAGGCGCGGCCATTGTGGATTTGCCCGAACTGGGCGGGTCGGCGAAGCTGCGGGCCGCGGGCCTGCCTTTGTTCACGCTGGTGGATTTCGCCGGGCATTGAACGCCGCCGGCGTCCGGCCGGCGCAGTGAGCGCCTAGATCAGGTCGCCGTACTGCGTGCTGCTGAGCGCCGGCGAAGCCGGCGATTCCGGCATCTCCGTGTCTTCGAAGCCGGTCAGCAATGCATAGGAACGCGGTCCGCTTTTGACCTTGACCCCGTCCTTGGCGTTGTTCTCGGGCGCGGCGGCGGCCGGCCCCTGGGCGGACGCGGCCTGCAGGGCCTGCTTGAACGCGGCCACTTCGTCGGCCTGGATGGGCTCGTAGCGCGGAGCGCCCGGCCTGGCGGACTTGACCACCGTATCGGCCGCGGCGGCCGCGGGGACTGCCGCGCTTTGTGGCGGCGCGTCCTGGGCAAGGGGCTTGGGTTTGACCACCACCGCTGTTTCATCGATGCGCCAGTACACCGCCGGCACCGTGATTTCGAACCGCGCCCTGGCATTCTGGATGATCAGCGTTTCAATCTCACCGAGCTGCTCCGTGGGGCGGCCGAAGGCTTTGGCAAGGTCCATCATGACCAGGAACTCGTTGCCGCGCTGGTCCAGCGAGAGCACCTTGAATTTATAGCTGGCGGACAGCACGCCGGAGCGTGTCATGGATTCGCGAATCGCGATATACAACTGTTCGCGGCGGGCATGGCGCTTGAGCTTGGTGCCGTCACCGGGCATGACAGGTTCGACAGGGAGCCGGCCCGGGATGGAGGGAGGTGACTTGTCACGCCCGGCGGAGGCGCGCTTGTGCTCCTCCGCGGAAGAAGATTTGGCTTGCTGCGGCTTGCTGGAAAACCAGTGTAGAAAAGACATGTTCGGCGTTCTTGTAATGAAACTGCATTTTCCGTCAAGGCGGGGCGCCAAGTCTGTAAGCAATGCCCACAAATCCGGAACGCTGTTGT
>NZ_JBFUBY010000318.1:0-4369 GCF_056405515.1 Polaromonas sp. P1_G2 | reverse complement strand
GCACTATCGGGCTCGGCCGTGGCGGACGCGGCCGCGCTCACCGCGCTGCTGCTTCCGATGATGGTCAAGGCCGGCCACGACAAGAAGCGCGCCGGCGGCCTGATCGCCGCCGTCGGGGTGATCGGCCCCGTGATCCCGCCCAGCATCGGGCTGGTGATCTTCGGCGTTGCGGCCAACGTGTCGATCTCCAAGCTCTTCTTCGCGGCCGTTGTGCCGGGCCTGCTGATCGGCGGCGCGCTGTGGATCACCTGGGCCTGGCTGGTGCGGCGCGAGGACATCGTGCCGCCGCCGCGCAAGTCGGCCACTGAGATCATGAAGGCGTTCCGCGACGCCACCTGGGCGCTGGTACTGCCGGTCATCATCCTGGTTGGCCTGCGCATGGGCGTGTTCACGCCCACCGAGGCGGCCGTGGTGGCCGCCGTCTACGCCCTGTTCGTCTCTACCGTCATCTACCGCGAACTCAAGCTCCCGCAACTCTACGGTGTGTTCGTCGCGTCGGCCAAGACCAGTGCCATCGTGATGTTCCTGATCGCCGCGGCCATGGTCAGCGCCTGGCTGATCACGGTGGCCAACCTGCCGGGAATGGTGGTGGACCTGCTCAAGCCCTTCATGGACAGCCCCATTTTGCTGATGGCGGCGATCATGGTGCTGGTGATGCTGGTGGGCACGGCGATGGACATGACACCCACCATCCTGATCCTCACGCCGGTGCTGATGCCCGTGATCAAGGCCGCAGGCATCGACCCGGTCTATTTCGGCGTGCTGTTCATCATCAACAATTCGATCGGGCTGGTGACGCCGCCGGTGGGCACGGTGCTCAACGTGGTGGCGGGGGTCGGCAAGATCAGCATGGACGACGTCACCAAGGGTGTCATCCCGTTCATGATCGCCGAGTTCGCGGTGATGTTTTTGATGGTGGTATTCCCCAAACTGGTCACGGTTCCGGCAAGCTGGTTTTACTGAAGTTCTACTGAGGTTCGACGATATGGCACTTTTAGGCAAGGCTGCAGTAGCGATGTGGTGGGACATCCTGCCCGCGCAACGCGAGGAGTTCCAGGAGTGGCACTCCCGCGAACACTTTCCGGAACGCATGGGCATTGAAGGCTTTCTGCGCGGCTCACGCTGGTCCAACATTGACGGTGGAACGGGATTTTTTGTGATGTATGAGCTGGCATCGTATGAAACCCTCACCTCCGCGGGATATCTGCAGAGCCTGAACAACCCGTCGCCATGGTCGGCGAAGATGATGCCGCACCACCTGCACATGGTGCGCAGCCAGTGCAAGCTGCTCAGCAGTTTCGGTGCCGGACTGGGCCGGGCGGTGCTGACGATTCGCCTGTCACCTGCGGATGGCCAGGCAGGGCCCTTGCTGGCCTGGCTGGAGAAGCTGCTGGCGCGCCAGGCGGAAAGCAGAGGCATCGTCGGGGCGCACCTGCTGCAAACCCGAACGCCGGAGGCAGCCATGACCCAAGAGCAAAAAATCCGCGGCGGGGATGCCGCCGCCGACTGGATTGTCTTGCTGTCGTCCTATGAGACGGAGGCCCTGCAACACGCCCTGGCCAACGAGCTGTCGCCGCAGAATCTCAAGGCTGCAGGCGCCCTTGCGGCCATGACACACGGCATCTACGTTCTCTCCTATTCACTGGGGACGCATGACTTGCATCCTGCCGCGCAGGGCGGGGCAGCGTAAGTCCCCGTCAATCCGGTTTCTTTTCTTTCAGCCACGCTTTGGTTCTCGAATGGGTGCAAAGATCAATGCGGTCACGTTGTTTGGGTTCCACTAAACAGGCGACCGGAACTGTATCAATTTGCTTCTTCCGTGCTATCCTGAAATTTAAAATTTTTAAAACAGGCACCGGAAAAATGAAAAATACTCCACGCGTTGCTTTCGCACTTATCGCGTTAATTGCTGGCGGGCAATCTTTCGCTGAAGAATGCTATGTCCATGCCTTAGTATCTTCGGCTGACCGTAAAGTTGGGATCGTTCTTGATGTTGTGCGAGTAAAAATCGACCAACCTTTCAATAGTCCCAATAAACTAAATCTGAATCAAGCGATCCAGAATGACCTGAATGCTCGCGCACTTGATTTCACGAAACGAAATTTGAAGCGCGCTGAGGGGAGCATCGATCCAGGCACAATTTTTAAGAGGGTCGAGCTAAGCTATGGGGACGAGTGTTACGCAGATGCGGCGGCTGCTGAAAGGTTTCGAAACATTAACCTAAAGTCTAACGACAACGTATTGCACGGCAATTGGGGTGAGGGCAGCAAGCCTGTCCAGGCCCAAAATGCTCCGACCGCGGCAAAAAACAACGGGCCGGCCGTAAAAGCTTCGAACAATTCCCCAACTCTCACGGGGGTGCCCGCCGATCAGAAGGCGACGGCCGCGAGCAAGTCTGGCGCGAAGCCGGTTGTTGAAAAGAAGTCCGACTCGACTGTCGCCAAGACTCCACCTGAACAAAAAGTTTATAAATTCAAAGCTGCCAGAACCATCCGTACGCCGAATTATCTTAGCGAAGAACAGGCGAGGAATTGGGTGAAAGAAGAGCGTGCGAAGCTCACCTCCGCACCCGGTGTGAACATCAGTTCGACCGTTATTGGTGAAACCCCTGTCTCCTGCAAAGCAGGACGGTCAAGCGGGAAGGTCCAATGTGAAATGACTGTGACATGGAATGTGGAGTCACATTTCAATCCCGCAAAAGGAAAGGCTGGACCGTCAAAGACGGTTGCCAGATAAACGACGATTCATTTGAAGGCTGCCTGCTTTACATGGCAGGCTGGTTGGCTGCATTCCGCAGCTTCCGGCAAGCCCCGGACATTGGTAAACGTCTTCAAGCGGTGGTCGGGCGGCTGAAAACGGAACTGTTCTACCCTCGGGACTGGAAAACCACAACCGTTGAGCAGTTCATTCAGGTAGTCGATTCCTGCATCCGCTGGTGCAACGAGAAGCGGATCAAGATCTCTCCTGGCTCTCCTGGCTCTCTTGGCTTTCTTGGCTTTCTTGGCCCCATCGAATACCGGGAGAGCCTTGGATTTACGACATAAACCAGTCCAGGCAATTGTCCGCACCCCCTTGCCGCGCCAGGTGGGTCGGATTTCGACGGAATCCAACAAGAAAAAAGCCCCTGTTTCTTGCGAAACAGGGGCTTTTATTGGTGCCGGAGAGATGAATCGAACACCCGACCTTCTCATTACGAATGAGCTGCTCTACCGACTGAGCTACACCGGCGTTTTATGGAATACAGCCCGAGATTATAGCCCGGAGTGGTAGGAGGTCACCCGTTCGACCTCATTTTTGGAGCCGAGCATGACGCTGACGCGTTCGTGGAGCTTGCCGGGCTGCAGGTCGAGGATGCGCTGTTTGCCGTTGGTGGAGGCGCCGCCGGCCTGCTCGACCAGCCAGCTCATGGGGTTGGCTTCGTACATCAGGCGCAGCTTGCCGGCCTTTTCGGGCTCGCGTTTGTCCCAGGGGTACATGAAGACGCCGCCGCGGGTCAGGATGCGGTGCACGTCGGCCACCATGGAGGCGATCCAGCGCATGTTGAAGTCCTTGCCGCGCGGGCCGTCCTTGCCCTGCAGGCATTCGTCGATGTAGCGCTTCACGGGTGCATCCCAGTGCCGCATGTTGCTCATGTTGATGGCGAACTCCTTGGTGTCCTCGGGGATTCTGACGTTCTCTTCGGTCAGCACAAAGGAGCCCTGCTCGCGGTCCAGCGTGAACATGGCGACGCCGTCGCCCACCGTCAGCACCAGGGTGGTCTGTGGGCCGTAGATGCAGTAGCCGGCCGCGACCTGCTTGTTGCCGGCCTGCAGGAAGTCTTTTTCTTCGACGCCGGCATGGCCTTCGGGCTTTTTGAGCACGCTGAAGATGGTGCCGATGCTGACGTTGACGTCGATGTTGCTGGAGCCGTCGAGGGGGTCGAACAGCAGCAGGTATTCACCCTGGGGGTAGCGGTTGGGCACCACGTAGATGCTGTCCATTTCTTCCGAGGCCATGGCCGCCAGGTGGCCGCCCCATTCGTTGGCTTCGATCAGCACCTCGTTGGCGATGATGTCGAGTTTTTTCTGGATTTCGCCTTGCACGTTCTCGCTGGAGGCGGTGCCGAGCACGCCGCCCAGCGCGCCTTTGTTGACGGCCTGGCTGATGCTCTTGCAGGCGCGCGCGACCACTTCCAGCAGCAGCCGCAGCTGCGAGGGGATGTGGCCGTCCATGCGCTGCTGCTCGACCAGGTAGCGGGTCAGGGAGATTTTTTGGGACATGGGGGCTCCGTTGGATGAAAGGTTGGATCGGTTGGCGGCGATGTTGTTGTCGGGTATGGCCGGGCGAGGTGATCAGCGGGGCTTGCCTTGCGGTTTGCGCTCTTCAAATT
>NZ_JBFUBY010000317.1:0-4383 GCF_056405515.1 Polaromonas sp. P1_G2 | reverse complement strand
CCATTGGTGCTGTTGAGGTCTTCAAGGTAGACCTCGTTGCCGGACATCTGCAGGACGGCGTGCTCCCCGCTGACAGCGAGGTTGTCAATGACGATGTCGTTGTAGGGCCTGCGACCCAAAGACGTCCTGTCTTTCGTCAACTGGACTTCCTTGATCACAACGCCGTCAATAGAGACGATCATTTTCGGCATGGCCGACTCCTGTCTGTTTTTAAATTTTCAGTCACCGCGCTATTTTCCCAGCATTCTGGACAAAAGCCCGCGCTTGACCGAGTCTTCTTTCGCGTAAGCCAGCAAGACGGAAATATTATCGCGTCCGCCGGCCTCGTTCGCCGCCGCAATCAGCTGCTTTGACTTTTGTTCCAGCGTTCCCGCGCCCGCCAGGATGGCGGCAATGCCCGGATCCGCCACCATGTCCGACAAACCATCGGAACACATCAGGTAGAGGTCGCCCGATTCCACGCGGTGCTCGTTGACTTCCACCAGCACCGTGTCTTCCACGCCCAGGGCGCGCGTCACCAGGTTCTTGTTCAGGGACGTCAGGGCCTGCTCGGGGGTGATCAGCCCGGCGTCGATCTGCTCCTGGAGCAGCGAGTGGTCCTTGGTGATCTGCTGGAGCTCCTGGCCGCGCAGGCGATAGCAGCGCGAATCGCCAATATGGCCCAGCATCAGGCGCCCGTCCTGGAAAACACCCACGACCAGCGTGGTGCCCATGCCCGTGTATTGGGGGTTGGAGTTGGCCGCGTTGAAAATCGAATGGTTGGCGTTTTCCACGCAGATTTCCAGCGCCCGGCGCACTTCCTTGGCATTCGCGTGCCGGCCCGCCTGGGACAGCCAGCGCCCCATTTCCGACTTGATGAAGGCCACGGCCATGCCGCTGGCGATCTCGCCGGCGTTGTAGCCGCCCATGCCGTCCGCCAGGATGCAAAGCCGCGTTGCCGGGTCGAACGCCACCGCGTCCTCGTTGTTGTCCCGCGTCAACCCTGGGTCGGTATGTGTACAAATCTCGTAGATCATCTTGTTCGTGTTGTCACTGGGTGTCTTTGTCGCTGGCGGGCGGCCTGGAGACAACGGTTTTGTCAAAGGTCTGGGCTCCGCCGGCATTCAGGGCCTGGGTGGCATCATAGGCGCTGGGCCCGGGCGCCGGCGCGGCGGGGGCGGATTGCGCCACCGTGGCGTCGAATGAAGCCCCGGGGGCGGCCGGCGGGGCTGAGTAGGCCGGCGCGGATGGGGCTGCGGGTGCGCCTCYCTCCAGGGCCGCGATGAGTTCGCGCAGGTCGGCCGCAAAGCGGTCGCCGTCCTGGTAGCGAAGCTCAGGTTTTTTGGCCAGCGACAGCGCAACGACCTCGGCCAGCCGCGCGGACAGCTCCTTGCGGATGATGCGGATGTCCGGCGCCTCTTCGTTGGCGATCTTGTACATCAGCTCGGCCATGGAGTCGCCGCGGAAGGGCAGCACGCCGGCCAGCATCTGGAACAGCATGACGCCCAGCGAATACAGGTCCGAGCGCCCGTCAACCTTCTTGCCGGCGATCTGCTCGGGCGACATGAAGCTGGGCGTGCCCAGCACCAGGCCGGTCTTGGTCTTGCTGGAATCCGTGATACGGGCAATGCCGAAGTCGGTCACCTTCACCGTGTCGCTGTCGATCTCGTACATGATGTTGGCCGGCTTGATATCCCGGTGCACCACGTTCTGTTTGTGAGCGTAAGCCAGGGCTTCGGCCACCCGAGCCACGATGGACAAGACCTTGGGAATCGGCAGCAGGCTGCCGTCCTTGGTGACGTCGGCAAGATCCTTGCCCTTGAGGAATTCCATGGCGATGTAAGCGAGGTCATGCTCTTCGCCGGCATCAAAAATCGTCACGATGTTCTGGTGCTGCWGGCGGCCGGCGGTCTCGGCCTCGCGGAAGAAGCGCTCGCGCGCATCATCGAGCTCCTCGCCCTCGAATTCCTGGCTCAGCGCCATGGTCTTGATGGCGACAACACGGCCAATCTTGGGGTCCTTGCCGAGGTAAACCACGCCCATGGCGCCCTTGCCCAGCTCTTTTTCCACCTGGTAGCGGCCCAGCATGGGTTTCTCGACGGCGCCGCCATCCAGCAGCATGGTGCCGCCGGGATGTGAGCCGCCGCCGCCCAGGATGACCGTCTCGGAAAGGTTTTTGGCGCGGTTCAGCCTGGACTGCAGGTCCTTGTGGTTCTTGTTATAGGTGGCCATGTACTCGTACACGGCCTGGGCCTTGTTGAACTGCCGCTTGCGCTCGAAGTCCAGCGCGAGGTTGTTCATGTTGTCCATCAGCGCATCGGTGAAAGGCACGCGGCGGAAACGGTCGAAAGCCATGTCAAGCTGGCCCTGGCCTTGCAGCGCCAGGCCCATCATGCGGTTGGTTTCAGCCGATTCCTCATCGGACTTGAGCTTGCCGGCCTCGGTCATCAGGAAGCGCTTGGTGGTCAGCGCCAGATGGCCTATGACCAGGAGGGCCGCGGGGAAGATGAACTTGAGCCAGGTCGCAGCCGCCGACAGCAGGCTGAACTCGACCACCAGCAGCACCACGAACAGCAGCAAGGTGACGATGGCGGCCTTGCCCGCCGAAAGACGCGGCAGCCCGGCAATCAGGTAGCCGGCTACCAGCAGCAACACACCCAGCGTGGCCCAGACGCCCCAGCCCGGCTGCACGATGAAGTGCTCGCTCAGGATGCTGGAGGTGATGTGGGCGATGGTTTCCGCCGGCGAAAGCCCGGGGCCGGCCGGCGTCGGAAACTGGGTGCCCACCCCCGCGGCGGTGGCTCCGATGATCACGATCTTGTCGGCGTACTTGGCGGCCGGAATCTTGCCGGAAATCACGTCGTAAAACGAATCCACTGCAAAAGCGGGCCGGCCATCCTTGCCCTTGTAAAACTGCGGCAGCATCAGCGCCGATTCGTCGGTCTTGACCATCAGCTTGCCGATCTGCACCGACTCACCCACATTGAGCTTGATATCGGCGGGCCCGAGGTTCAGGCTCTTGGCCGCCACCAGCAGGCTCATGGAGGGCACGGCCTTGCCGTAGTAATTAATCAGCAGCGGTTCCTGGCGCACGGCGCCGTCCACATCGGGCAGCTGGTTGAGGTGGGCGATGCCGGCGGCCGCCGCGCCTATCAGTTCGATGGGCTGCTGGCCGCGTATGGCCGGCAGCGAGAAGTTATTGGTTTCATCCACCGCGCTCTTCAGGGCATAGGCCGGCAACGGGTTGTCGGGGCGGCCCTGCGGCACGCCCAGCTGGAAAACAGAGGGAACCAGGACATTTCCGGCCTTGCCCATGCTGGCCGCGAGCTTGGCGTCGGTATCCAGGGCGATCTCGGCCTCGGCGATGACCTTGCCGAGCTGTTCGGGCAGGCCGCCCTGGGGGGCTGCGGCGGGATCCGCCACAGGGCCGAGTGCCTCCTTCATCTTGCGGATAAACACCAGGCCGCGGTCCGTCTGCGGCTCGAAGAAGAAAGCGGTGTGGGCGATGGTCTTGGCCTTGGCGGCCGAAAGCTGGTCGATCAGCTGCGCATGCACGTCGCGCGGCCAGGGCCAGCGGCCGATGTTGGCGATGCTCTGGTCGTCGATGGCGATGATGGCGATGCGGTCGGAGGGCTGGCGCGAAGTGCTGGTGCTTGCGAAATCGTAGTAGCGGCGCTCCAGGGTGCCGAAAAAGTCCGTCAGGCCATGCAGAAAAAGGACGGCCAGCACCACCAGGACCCCGACGAACCAGTCGGCCCGCCAGAACTGACTCAGCTTTCTAGATGATTTGGCCACTGCCCGTCCCTTGTCCTGTTTCGCTGTGCATAGCTATGCCGTTTTTTAATTGCTTTGTATTACCAGCCGCCCGGTAACGGCCGGTTTCGCGCACCCGGCACCGCCCGCCGGCTGTTTCGGCAGGTTACAAGTCTCCTGATAGGGGACATTAACAGACGGGGTGCGGCTGGACAAGGGACTTTTGCACGGCAGCCGGGCCGACTGTTGCAAATAAGTGGTTTTTCAGCGCATGCGCCAAAACCCGCGCAATGCGGGCATGGCAGGGGGGTGCTTTCCCGGCCTCGCCGCCGGGACGCGGTCGGGGGGACTTCAGGCCGAGGGCGCTTTTTCCTTCTGCCGTTTGGTCAGGTAAGTGCCCAGCGCCACGACTAGCACGGCGCCCAGGAGCCCGCCAGCGGTAACCGTGTGATCGCCGATAGGCCCGAAATGGGTGACCACGGCCGGGTCGGTCAGCAGCATTTCACCGGCCAGGAAGCCGAGCAGGGCGGCGCCTATGGTGATGATGATGGGGAAGCGTTCCATGACTTTGGTCAGCAAGGTGGCGCCGAAGATGATCAGCGGAATGCTGACCAGCAGGCCCAAAACCAGCAGCGGCAGGTTGCCCTTGGC
>NZ_JBFUBY010000316.1:0-4398 GCF_056405515.1 Polaromonas sp. P1_G2 | reverse complement strand
GGATATCCGCTGGGGCTTTGCAATTGGGGCACAGCCGCCTGGCCAACCGCTGGGCGGTGATCAGGATCACGCTGGAAGCGATGTTGAAAGGCGCAATGCCCATGTTGCGCATACGCGTCAGTGTGGTCGGCGCATCGTTGGTGTGCAGGGTCGACATGACCATGTGGCCGGTCTGCGCGGCCTTGATCGCGATATCGGCGGTTTCGAGGTCACGAATCTCACCGACCATGATGATGTCTGGATCCTGCCGCAGGAAGGCTTTGAGCGCGACCGAAAAAGTCATGCCGGCCTTGTCATTCATGCTGACCTGGTTCAYGCCCGGCAAGGTGATTTCAGCAGGGTCTTCGGCCGTCGCGATGTTGACGCCCGGCTTGTTAAGGATGTTCAGGCAGGTATACAGGGACACGGTCTTGCCCGAGCCGGTAGGCCCGGTCACGAGCACCATGCCGTACGGCCGCTGGATGGCGGCCATCAAACGCTCTTTTTCAACGGCCTCATAGCCGAGGGCGTCAATGCCGAGCTTGGCGCTGCTCGGGTCCAGGATACGAATGACGATTTTTTCGCCATACATGGTGGGCAAGGTGCTGACCCGGAAGTCGATGACCCGGTCCGGGCCGATCTTGAGCTTCATTTTGCCGTCTTGCGGCACGCGCTTTTCGGAGATGTCGAGTTTGGAAATGACCTTGATGCGGGCGGCCAGTTTTTCCTTGATGGCCACTGGCGGCGAGGCGATTTCGCGTAATTCGCCGTCAACCCGGAAACGCACGCGGTAGGTGTGCTCGAATGGTTCAAAGTGCAGATCGGAAGCCCGCATGCTGAAAGCATCGAGCAGCATTTTCTGGAGGAATTTGACGACCGGCGCGTCCTCGACCTCAGAGACGCTCGCTTCGCTGTCCTCGGCCGTCGCGTCGGCGCTGGACTCGTCAAACTCGAAATCGTCGCCGATGATGCTTTCCATTGCCTCGGACGCGGAGGTATTGGAAACCTCCACCAGCTTGGAAAGCTTGTCGTATTCGGCAATCACCCAGTCCACGCCCATCTGGGTGGAGAACTTGATTTTTTCTGCCGCCTCCTGGTCGGAGGGGTCCGCCGTCGCCACGATCAGGCGGTTGTTCCGCTTGCTCAGGACAACAATACGGTAAGTTGTACAGATCTTGGGGTCAAGCAGGCCCTTGGGCAGACGCTGGGCGTCAATGGCCTCCAGGTCCAGCAAGGGCGCGGCAAATGCCGTGGACATGGTATGGGCCAGGTCGAACGCGGATAYCGCACCGGACCCGGTCAGCTCGGCAATAAAGCTGGTTCGCCCGCTTTGGGCCTTGCGGAAAATGTCTTCGGCGGCCTTTTGACCCAGTTTCCCCGCCACCACCAAGGCCCGTCCCAGGCCGGGCAGGGCCATGGAAGGCGGTTGGTTGATTGCGGTGTCGACAGCGGCCATGGTTCTGGGGTTTAGCTCAAATAGGTATCATCGCCTATAGATTCCCGGGTGTAAATCGAAAACGCCCCCACCCCCCGGGTAGCGTTGGAAGTATGCGAAGAAACGCACACTTAAGAAAAAAACCGGGCCTGGTCGGGGTGAGAGGATTCGAACCTCCGGCCTCTACGTCCCGAACGTAGCGCTCTACCAGGCTAAGCTACACCCCGCCGTCACACAACCCGTCAGGAACGCCTCTCCAGCAATTGGGAAGCCAGTTGCGTCAAGGCATTACTGTAAATGTTTTGCGGCAAGATCCGCAAGGCATTCAGCGCGCGCTGAGCCTCCACGGCGGCGGCATCGCGGGTTGCCCGCAATGCGCCTGTCTGGTGCACGATCTCGATGATCCGCGTCATCTGGTCGGTCCCGCCGGTTTCAATGGCCTGCCGGATGGTGGATCGCTCGGCCTCGCTGCCGCGCTGCATCGCGATGATCAAAGGAAGGGTTGCCTTGCCTTCCCGCAGGTCATCCCCAAGGTTTTTCMCCATTTCCGAGACGTCCCCGTCGTAATCGAGCACGTCGTCGATCACCTGGAATGCCGTGCCCAGCGCCTGCCCGTAGTCCGCGCAGCTCTCCTCGACGGCCGGCGGCGACTGCGCCAGCAAGGCCGCCAAGCGAGCGCTTGCTTCAAACAGCTTGGCCGTCTTGGAGCGAATTACCCTGAGATAGCCTTCTTCGGACAGTGCCGCGTCGTGCATATTCATGAGCTGCAGCACCTCCCCTTCGGCAATCACATTGGTGGCTTCGGCCAGGGTTTGCATGATGCGCATGTCCCCTGCCTCCACCATCATCTGGAAGGCCCGGGAATACAGGAAGTCGCCGACCAGCACGCTCGCGGGGTTGCCGAAGGCCTCGTTGGCGGTGGCACGGCCGCGGCGCAAGGTGGACTCGTCCACGACGTCGTCATGCAGCAAGGTCGCGGTGTGAATGAACTCCACGACGGCCGCGAGGTTGTAACGCTGGTCACCGCGGTACCCGAGGGCGCCGCACATCAGCAATAAAAGGGCTGGGCGCAACCGTTTCCCGCCGGCCGCCACGATGTAGCCCGAGACCTGGCTGACCAGGGGCACTTCGGACTTCAGGCGGCGCTCGATCACCGCGTCCATCCCGCGCATGTCGTCGGCAATCAGGGCGAGGGCTGCGGCGGTGCTAGAGGAGTTGGCAGACAAAAGGCAATCCAGACGTTAAATGTGGCCCAATTATAGGAAGCCGTCCCGCCCGCCCAGGCCCGGCCGGCTCCGGAAACCGGCGCCCAAAAGCCCCGAAACAGCCCGTCTGGTCAATTTCGGGCTGCCATGCTAGAATATTGGGCTCTGCGGAAATCCGTCTGCAGAACTCAATTTACGAGGTCTTACATGTACGCGGTCATAAAAACCGGTGGCAAACAATACAAGGTTGCTACTGGAGAAAAAATTAAAGTAGAACAGATTGCTGCGGACGTAGGCCAAGAGATCGTTATTGACCAGGTATTGGCTGTCGGCACCGGCAGCACAATCACGGTTGGTACGCCCTTGGTGTCCGGCGCTACTGTTACAGTCACAGTCCTTTCGCAAGGTAGGCACGACAAGGTTCGCATTTTCAAAATGCGCCGTCGCAAGCACTACCAAAAGCGCCAGGGCCACCGGCAAAACTACACGGAACTGCAAATCGGCGTCATCGCCGGTTAAGCAGGGACGTACCAGGAGTAACGAAAAATGGCACAGAAAAAAGGCGGCGGCTCTACGCGAAACGGCCGTGATTCACAGCCCAAAATGCTTGGCGTCAAGAAATTTGGCGGCGAAGTCATCAACGCAGGCAGCATCATCGTGCGCCAGCGCGGCACCAAGTTCCACCCAGGCGTCAATGTCGGCATCGGCAAAGACCACACGCTGTTTGCGCTGGTTGACGGCTCGGTCTCGTTTTCCGTCAAAGGTGCGCTGAACAAGCACACCGTGAATGTGACGCCGGCGTAAGCTGATCACTTCGATAAGTCACTTCGACTGAAACGAAGCCCCGACCTGTCGGGGCTTTTTTGTTTGTAAACTTGATCTTCGGCTCCCATCGCCCCTGGTTTAACCGCAGCACTCCATCATGAAATTCGTTGACGAAGCCTTTATTGACATTGCCGCAGGCGATGGCGGGAGTGGCTGCGTCTCCTTCAGCCATGAAAAGTACAAAGAGTTCGGCGGCCCCAACGGCGGTGACGGCGGGCGCGGCGGGCATGTGTACGCGGTCGCGGACATCAACCTGAACACGCTGGTGGATTTCCGCTTTTCGCGTCGCCACGATGCCCGCAACGGCCAGCACGGCATGGGCTCGGACATGTTTGGCGCCAAGGGCGACGACGTCATCCTCAAGATGCCTGTGGGCACCATCCTGACCGATGCCGAAACCGGTGAAGTCCTTTTTGAGCTGCTGGTGCCTGGCGAGCAGGTGCTGATCGCCAAGGGTGGCGACGGCGGTTTCGGCAATCTGCGCTTCAAAAGCTCGACCAATCGCGCGCCCCGCAGCAAAACGCCGGGATGGCCCGGTGAGCGCAAAAGCCTCAAGCTGGAGCTCAAGGTGCTGGCCGACGTCGGACTGCTGGGGATGCCCAACGCCGGCAAATCCACCTTTATATCGGCGGTTTCCAACGCCCGCCCTCGCATTGCCGACTACCCCTTCACCACGCTTCACCCCAACCTAGGCGTGGTGCGGGTCGGCCCCGAACAAAGTTTTGTAGTGGCCGACCTGYCCGGCCTGATCGAGGGCGCTTCCGAAGGCGCCGGCCTGGGCCATCTTTTCCTGCGACACCTGCAGCGTACCCGCCTGCTGCTGCACATCGTGGACCTGGCTCCCTTCGACGAAGGTGTGGACCCGGTGGCACAGGCCAAGGCCATCGTAGGAGAGCTCAAGAAATACGATGAATCGCTCTATGAAAAACCGCGCTGGCTGGTTCTGAACAAGCT
>NZ_JBFUBY010000315.1:0-4414 GCF_056405515.1 Polaromonas sp. P1_G2 | reverse complement strand
GCGTCCGGCAGCACACGCCGCGGGGGCGTTGCCGCGGGCGAGGCTTCCACGGCCGGTGTGTCATAAAGCCAGGTCAGCGACAGGCGCCGCTCCAGCCAGGCGATCAGCTCGGTATGGCGCACGGGCTTCAAGATGAAGTCCTCGGGCAGGATGCCGGCGTCGTTCTCCATGCCCTTGTCAAAGGCATTGGCCGAAACAATGGCCAGGTGTATGCCTTCATGGCCGGAGCCGCGCACGCGGCGCAGCGTCTCCCAGCCGTCTATGCCCGGCATGGCCAGGTCCATGAAGATCACGTCGGGCTGGTAGCCGGCGGCCAGCAGGTCCAGGCAGTCGTGGCCGCTGGCGGCGGTGCGCAGCTCAAAGCCCATGGGCTGCAGCAGTTGCACCAGCAGTTCGCGGTCGGGCTCCTCGTTGTCGACCACCAGCAGCTTGCGGCGCGCGCCCTCGTAGCCGCGCGGCCGGCGCCGCACCGGCGGGGCGACGGTTTCCCTGGCGGCGCCCGCCGGCAGGTGCACCTCGGGCAGGAACAGCCGGATGCGGAAGATGGACCCCTGGCCCGGCGTGCTCACCACCGTCATCTCGCCGCCCATCAGGTCGGTCAGCATCTTGGCGATGGTCAGGCCCAGGCCGGCGCCCGGCGTGCCTTCGGCGCTCTGGCCCGCGGCCGCGCCGCGCGCGAAGGGCTCGAAGATGCGCGCGAGTTCCGCCTCGCGCATGCCGGGGCCGGTGTCCTCGATGTCGATGTAGGCCATCTCGCGCGCATGGCGCAGCCGGAAGGTCACCTGCCCCTGCGCCGTGAACTTGATGGCATTGCCCAGCAGGTTGATGAGGATTTGCCGCACGCGCTTTTCATCGGCGCGCACCAGCTCGGGCAGGTTGCCGCTGGCCTCGAAGTGGAAGGCCAGGCCCTTGGCCGCGGCCTGCAGCTCGAACATGCCGGCCATCTCGTGCACACAATCGGCGAAGTGCATGGGCTTGACGTTGAGGGTCAGTTTGCCGGCCTCGATGCGGGCGATGTCCAGCGTGCCTTCGATCAGCGACAGCAGGTGTTCGCCGCCGCGCTTGATGACGCTGACGGCCTGCTTGCGGTGCGGCGGGATGGCGCTGTCCTCCCCCATGAGCTGCGCATAACCCAGGATGCTGTTGAGCGGGGTGCGCAGCTCGTGGCTGATGGCGCTGATGTAGCGGCTCTTGGCCTGGTTGGCCTGGTCGGCATGGTGGCGCGCCTCTTCGGCCACCAGTTTGGCCTGCTGCAGCGCCTCGTCGGTCTGCCGGTGCGACTCGATCTCACGCATCAGCAGATGCGTCTGGCGGTTCGATTCTTCCTGCGCGACCTGCCGGCTCTTGTGCGCCAGCACCAGCCACCAGGCGACCAAGCCGGCGATCACGAGCAGCGCCATATAGGCTTTGAGGAAACCCGACTTCAGGGCCGGCTCGGACGGTGTCAAATCCGACAGCGCGCTGAGCTCCTGGTGGTAGAGCAAGCCGAACACGCTGGCCAGCAGCGGCACGATGATCAGCATCAGCAGCAGGAAGTGGCCCAGGCCCGTATCAAGGTAAGGCCAGGCGCGGCGCGGCAGCAGCCAGCGCAACGCGCCCGACCACTGCGCCGACAAACTCGCGTGCGGCTTGCATAGGTCGCCGCAGCGCGCGTCCAACGTGCAGCACAGCGAGCAGATGGGGCCCTGGTAGGCCGGGCAATGCGCCATGTCCGGGCCCTCATAGGCGCGCTCGCAGATCACACATTGCTGCGTCGCATAACGCTTGTAGGCGCCCTCCCCTGCGGCCGCACCCGAAGTGCGCGCGATGTAGTAGCGGCCTTTGGTGGCCCAGGCGAGCAGCGGCGCCGTGACAAAAGCCGTCCCCATGGCGATCACCGCGGAAAAGGCCTGCGCCGTCTCCCCATACAGCCCCAGGTGCGCCGTGATGGACAACACCGAGGCCAGGGCCATCGCGCCGACACCGACCGGATTGATGTCGTACAGGTGCGCGCGCTTGAATTCAATGCCCGGCGGGCTCAGGCCCAGCGGCTTGTTGATGACGAGATCCGCCACCACCGCCATCACCCAGGCAATCGCGATGTTCGAGTACAGGCCCAGCACGTCGCCCAGCGCCTGGAACACGTTCATCTCCATCAGCATGAAGGCGATCAGCGTGTTGAACACCACCCACACCACGCGCCCCGGGTGGCTGTGCGTGATGCGCGAGAAGAAATTCGACCAGGCCAGGGAGCCCGCATAGGCGTTGGTCACGTTGATCTTGAGCTGYGACACCACCACGAAGAGCGCGGTCGCCGCCACGGCCATGCCGTAGTGCGGGAACACGTATTCGTAGGCCGCGAGGTACATCTGGTTGGGGTCCACCGCGCGGTCCAGCGGCACCATGTTGGAAATCGCCAGGTAGGCCAGGAAGGCGCCGCCCAGCATCTTCACCACGCCCAAAAACACCCAGCCCGGCCCGCCCACCAGCACGCCGCCCCACCAGCGCCAGCGGTTGGCCGGCGTCTGCACCGGCATGAAGCGCAAATAGTCGGCCTGCTCACCCATCTGGGTGATCAGCGCGATGCCCACCGTCAGAGCAGCACCAAACAGGTGCAAATTAAACTCGCCGCCCACGCCCCTCTCACCGCCATAGTGCAGCACGCCCGAAAAAGCACCAGGATCGCGCAGCAGCACAAATACAAAGGGCACGACCAGCATGACCAGCCACAAGGGCTGCGTCCAGACCTGCAGGCGCGAGATGGCGGACACGCCATGGGTGACCAGCGGAATGACGACCAAGGCGCAGATCAGGTAGCCCCAGCTGGGCGGGATGCCCAGCGCCAGGTCCAAGGCATAGGCCATGACGGCCGCCTCGAGCGCGAAAAAGATAAAGGTGAAGGACGCGTAGATCAGCGAGGTCAGCGTGGAGCCTATGTAGCCGAAACCGGCGCCGCGCGTCAGCAAATCCATGTCCACGCCGTAGCGCGCCGCGTAAATGCTGATGGGCAGTCCCGCCAGGAAGATGATCAGGCCGGTGGCGACGATGGCCCAGAAGGCGTTGGTGAAACCGTACTTGACCAGCAAGGTGGCGCCCACCGCCTCCAGGATCAGGAAGGAGGCCGCGCCGAAGGCGGTATTGGCGACCCGCCATTCCGACCACTTGCGAAAGCGCTGCGGTGTGAAGCGCAGCGCGTAGTCTTCCATGGTTTCGCTGGCCACCCAGCTGTTGTAGTCGCGCCTGACCTTGATGATGCGCTGCAGCGGCGCTTCGGCGCCGCCCGGCAACGGCGCGGCCGCGGCCGTATCGGGCGGCGGTGGCGTTGGCAGGGGCGTGAGCGGGGCGTCCATGGGTGGGCAGATGCGCCGGGCGCGTGGTGATTGACCCTGCTCAAGTGCATGTTCTGTGCCATGCCTCCCCGTGAGCCCGGCCAGGCTGGACCGTGGACAGCTTCTTATGGCACCATTCTTGCACCCCGGCAAGCATCCCCAAGCCGGCAGCCTGCCCTGAGAGAGCCCCATGGAATTGACGCCCCGCGAAAAAGACAAGCTGCTTATTTTTACGGCTGCCCTGCTGGCCGAAAGGCGCCGCGCCCGCGGCCTGAAGCTCAACTACCCCGAGTCCGTGGCGCTGATCAGCGCCGCCGTCATGGAAGGCGCGCGCGACGGCAAGTCCGTCGCCCAGCTCATGAGCGAGGGACGCACGGTGCTGACCCGCGCCGACGTGATGGACGGCATCCCCGAACTGATCCCCGACATCCAGGTCGAAGCTACCTTTCCCGACGGCACCAAGCTGGTCACCGTACACCAGCCGATCGTCTGAGCGCCGCACCCCGTTTTTCGCTTCAAACTACAACATCGACCAACAGGAGATTGCCGTGCGTTTTTCCTTGATGCCTTCATCCCTTACCCTGCGTACTCTGCGCGCCTTGCTCGCCCTCGCGGCTGTGCTGCCAGCCGCCGCCTTCGCGCACACCGGCGTGGACGGCCACTCGCACCTGGATTTCATGACCGGGTTCCTGCATCCGCTGACGGGCATGGATCACTTGGCCGCCATGGTGGCCGTAGGCCTGTGGAGCGCGCTGGCCGCGCGCCGGGCCGGGCCCGGGTTGCTGTGGGGTCCACTGGGTTTTGCGGGCATGCTGCTGGCGGGCGCGTTGCTGGGCCTGCAGGGCGTGCAGATTCCAGCGGTCGAGCCCATGATCGCGGCCTCGCTGCTGGTCACCGGCCTGTTGGTCCTGACGCGCTGGCATGTGCCAGGCATCGCAGCCGCGCTCATCGTAGGCGTGTTCGCCGTCTTCCACGGCCTGGCCCATGGCTATGAACTGGCCGGAGCGCCCAGTGCGTTGGCCACGCTGTCGGGCATGCTGGCCGCTACGCTGCTGTTGCACCTGGCGGGCCTGGGTGCCGGCTGGGCGCTGCGCAGCGCCAATGCC
>NZ_JBFUBY010000314.1:0-4417 GCF_056405515.1 Polaromonas sp. P1_G2 | reverse complement strand
GGCCTATGCCCGCCGCCTCGTACATGGTTTCAAACATGTCGTCGGCCAGTTTGCGCAGGCGGGCGTCCACGGCCGCCACGGGTTTGGCCACCGTGTGCAGGCGGGGATCGGGGTAACGAAGAATGGTCAGCTGGCTCATGGGGGAAGGCAAGGGAAAAGGAGGGGCGAAGGGGAGATGTCGCTATTTTCGCCACTTTTCTCGGTTTTTCAGCATCCTGATATTCCCAGAATCGTGTATTCGTTGCTTAATCAAGGGCTTAGGTACAAAATCGTTAGTAATTTATCAAGATATGACACGCTCTTTTCCGCCCGCATCCGTTGCGGATCGTGCCGTGCCAGTCCTCAAAAAGCGCCGAAGGCCTACAAAGATGCAAACAATTTTTGGTCGTTTCAGTCAAATTTCAATAGCCGCCACCGCCCTTCTGGGCATTGCCGGCGGCCTGCATGCCCAGAATTTCCCCATCACACCGGGCCAAAAAGCAACAGCCACCCAGGTCGCCCAGGCGGGCGTCCCGCTCAGCGAACTGGCGCCGAACGCCCCGGACGAGTACACCGTCAAGCGCGGCGACACACTGTGGGCCATCTCCGGCTTGTTCCTCAAAAGCCCCTGGCGCTGGCCGGAACTGTGGGGCATGAACCTGCAGGACATCCGCAACCCCCACCGCATTTACCCCGGGCAGCACCTTTACCTGGACAAGACCGGCGGCCGTGCCACCTTGCGCACACGCCAGGCCTCAAGCGACGGCCCGCCGACGGACACGGTGCGCGTGTCGCCCCGCACCCGCTACGAATCCCTGGCCGACAACTCGATCCCCACGCTAGAGAACAATGTCATAGAACCCTTCCTCTCAGAAGCCGTCCTGGTTGACGATGCGACCTTTTCAAGGGCTCCCCGTATCGTCGCCGCCCAGGAGGGGCGTGTGCTCCTGAGCCGTGGCGACCGCGCCTATGCGCGCGGCGAGTACGTGGGCGGCGTCGCCACCGGCACTCCCCTGAGCGACGCAAAAGGCCAGCCTCTGGATTACCGCGTCTACCGCAATGCCACGGCCCTGAAAGACCCGACCACCCAGCAGATCCTGGGCTACGAGGCGCAATACATCGGCAAGGCCGAACTCATGCGCGGCGAATCCGTCACCCAAATTCCAGGCAAGGACGGCAAGCCCCAGCCGGAAATCGTGCCCGCCACCATCGACATCGTGTCCACCAAGGAAGAAATGCGCGTCGGCGACCGCCTGCTCCCCGACCCTCCTCGGGAATTGGTCAGCTACGTGCCGCATGCGCCCGCCACCCCGATCACGGGCCAGATCGTCTCCATTTACGGCAGCGCTGTGGCAAACGCGGCTGAAAACCAGGTCGTGGTGATCAACCGGGGCGCCTCGGACGGGCTTGAACGCGGCCATGTCATGGCCATCCTCAAGGACGGCGAGCGCCTGGCCGACAAGACCGACAGCGCGCGGCCGCAGATCAAGCTGCCCAACGAGCGCAACGGCTTGCTGATGGTGTTCCGCACGTTTGACAAGCTCTCCTACGCGTTGATCCTGCAGATCACCGACGGCGTCAAAGTCGGCGACCGCTTCGCCAACCCGAATTAAGCGCGCCGCCTGTGCCCGGGCGCGCCACGGCGCGGCCCGCGGACGCAGTGCTCGCTCGCCCGCCAACCGCCGGCCCTCTCCCAAAGCCAGACCGACGTGGACACGCAAGAGCTCCAGGCCTGGCTGCGATTGACCCTTTCCCCCGGCGTGGGAAACGACACCGCGCGCAAACTGCTGGCGGCTTTTGGGTCGGCCCAGGCCATCTTCAACCAGAGCGCGGCCGCCCTCACGCAACTCGGCACGGCCAAGTTGGCCAAAGCCATTCTGGCGGAACCGCCGGCTTTGGCCGCCCAGTTGCAGGTCACCCTCGAATGGCTGCAGGCCGGCGAGGACAGGCAGGTCGTCACGCTGGGCAACGCCGCCTACCCCACAGCCCTGCTCGACATCGAGGACCCGCCCCTGATGCTCTACATGCTGGGCACGCTGGCCGGGCGGCCAACGGCGGCGCCGCTCATCGCCATCGTCGGCAGCCGCAACCCGACACCGCAGGGGGAGGCCAATGCCCGGCAGTTCGCCAAGGCCTTCGGCGCCGCCGGGCTCTGCGTGGTCTCGGGACTGGCCCTCGGCATTGACGGCGCGGCGCATGACGGCGCCCTGCTGGGCGGCGGCGAAACGATTGCCGTGGTGGGCACCGGGCTGGACAGGGTCTATCCCAAGAAGCACCTCGCGCTGGCACACCGGATCGTGCAGCAGGGCATGATCGTCAGCGAATTTCCCCTCGGCACGCCCCCGCTGGCGGCGAATTTCCCGCGGCGCAACCGCATCATCTCGGGCCTGTCCCGCGGCACCCTGGTGGTGGAAGCGGCACTGCAATCGGGCTCGCTGATCACAGCGCGGCTGGCGGCGGAGCAGGGCAAGGAAGTCTTTGCCATTCCCGGCTCCATCCACTCGCCCCAGTCCCGCGGCTGCCACGCGCTGATCAAGCAGGGCGCCAAGCTCGTGGAAGTGGCGCAGGACGTGCTGGAAGAGCTGAACCTTTCTAGCGCCCCCCGCGCGACCGGCACTGATGAGACGGCGACCGGCCCGGACGCCGGCGACCCGCTGATCGCGGCCCTGGGCTTTGACCCCGTCAGCCTGGACGCCCTGCAGGCGCGCACCGGGCTGGACACCGCGCGGCTGCAGGCCAGCTTGCTGGAACTCGAACTGTGCGGGCAGGTGGTGCGCCTGCCGGGCGGGCTGTTCCAGCGCCTCGCAGCCGGTTGACGAAGCGAATTCCGATGCGCCTCAAGCGCCCGGCCGGAGGATTGACACGGCCGGCTGCATCTGCGTTATATTGGGTGCATGTTTGAAGTACTGGTGTACGTCTACGAGAATTACTGGCAAGGTGACGCTTGCCCCGAACTCCACCGACTGAGCCGCAAACTCACCGCGGCGGGCTTCGATGCCGAGGAAATCCAGGCAGCCCTTGTCTGGCTCGACGGCCTGAACACCGCGGCCCAGGGCACGCAAATCAGCCTGCCGGCCAAAACCCCTCAGGATAGCGGTGACTSCTCCGCAACAGCCTCCGCCATCCAGCCGCAATCCGCCGGCAGCCTGCGTGTGTACTCCGTCGCCGAGCAGGTGCACCTGGGCGCGCAGAGCCTGGGTTTTGTGAGCTTTCTCGAATCTTCCGGCGTGTTGCCGCCGCACATGCGCGAGATCGTCATCGACCGCGCCATGGCGGCGCCGGGCGACCCGGTGACGCTGGACGACCTGAAAATCATCGTCCTCATGGTGTACTGGAGTTTCGGCGAAGAGCCCGATGCGCTGGTGCTCGACGAGCTGTGCGACGACTCGGAATTCCGCCTGGCCCACTGAGCGCTGAACGCCAGGCGCCGGCGACTATCCCGCGCGCCAGGAGAGCCCCTTCCAATGCGTAATTTAGAGGCCTAGCCCAGCAGGCGCTCGGGATTGGCGTCGAGCTTGGCCAGCGCGTCGCGCGTGGCGCGCACCGTCAGCGCCTCTTCTTCGGTCGGCACCAGCAAGCCCGCCTGCAGGTAAGCGGCCAGGCGGCGCGCCTGGATCAGGAAATTGCGGCCGTCAGCGGAAGCAAACAGGTGCAGCTGCTTGCGATCGCTGCACCAGGCGAACTGCACATGGCTGACTTTTCCGTTGTGGTCCAGGCTGAACCATGAGCCCAGCTGCAGCTCCTTGGCCCAGGCGCGCATGGCCTCGGTGGGATGGCTGCCGCCGTCGGCGATCACCTCGATGTCGGTGGCGTCTATGCCTATCATGGTCACCAGGCTGTCGGTGTCCAGCGGCAAATCCCCCACATCCTCGTCGGACAGGTAATCCTCGAGGTTGGTCAGGCGCTTGGCCATGGCCTCCACCTTCTCCACGGGAATCGCGTCGGTCTTGGACATGAAGGCGTCGGCCAGCGTGTCGCTGATGATTTTCAGGTGCCCGTCCTGGTCGGCCACGCCCAGCCCCAGCATGGACATGCCCAAGCGCAACAGCTGCAGCAACTTGGGCAGGTCGGCGATGACGCGGGCGCGGTCGTTGCGGTTGGGCTTGGCGCTGGCCGCCCACACCAGGTCGGCGGCGGCCCGCTTGAGCGTGAGGGTCTCCTCATGCTGCGGGCCGTTCTTCATGGCGGCGATCGCCAGCACTTCGGCCCAGACCTTGAACAGGAACTCGCGGATTTCATCGCGGACCGGCATGTCATTGAGCATGTTGCGCATCTCAATGGTGTACTGGATGGTCATGGTCTCTTTTTGCTCGACCTGCTGGGCCACGCTCACCACGCGCGCTGCGCTGCCGTGCTCCGACAGAAACCTGGACAGGAATTTGTCGAATTCATCGTAAACGAGCTGGAACACCCGGCGCCCGGTTTCGGGGTATTGCTC
>NZ_JBFUBY010000313.1:0-4445 GCF_056405515.1 Polaromonas sp. P1_G2 | reverse complement strand
CCCAGAACGCGCTGGCCGGGAAATGGAACGCTTCACGCGTGCTGCGCCGGGTGCTGCGGCCGCGCGTGCTGGTGTACACGACGCTGCTGGGCGTTCTGTGCCTGGCCTTGCTGTGGAGCCTGATGGCGCGCATGCCGCTGAAAGTGGACGTGGTGCGGGACCGCGCGGCACTGTCGCGCATCGCGGCCGGCGGGCGGCTGGAAAACGTTTACCGCCTGCAAATCATGAATGCCACGGAGCAGGCGCAGCGCTACAGCATCGCGGCGGCCGGGCTGGAGGGCCTGGCGGTCGCCTCCGAGGCCGAGGTCAAGGTCGGCCCCACCGAATCGCGCTGGGTCGCGGTGCGGCTGCAGATTCCCTATGGTTCGGCCGAGGCCGGCTCGCATCCCATCGTGTTCCGCGTGGGCGATGAAAGCGGGCGCGCCCACGTCGAAGAAAAGTCCGTGTTCCTTGTTCCGAGATGATCGCGATGAAAGGCCTCCCATGAATACCATTCCTACCCAAGCCTCTCCCTGGTGGAGGCACGGCCACGTCTGGCTGGTGATTTCCGGCCCCGCGCTGGTGGTGGTCGCGGGGATCATCACCGCTTTCCTCGCCGTCAAATATCCGGACGCCGTGATCATCGGCCAAAAGCCGGCGCGGGTCTCGCGCAGCGGCGAGCCGGGCCAGCCCAGGGCCCTGGCCCCGGCCCTGGAAGGGCGCAACCACGCGGCCACCCCCGACAAGGCCGTGCAGCCCTGACCGCCCGCTACCCTAAAAAAAGGAGGCCATGTGATGTCAGCCAACAAGATACTGGGCATTGCCTGGCCGGCCTTCCTGGCGGCCTGCCTGCTGGAACTGCTGCTGTTCGGGTTGTTCGACCCTGAAGAGATGCTCAGGAATGGGCAACCGGCGGGACTCTCGCGGCTGGCGTTCCAGACGGCCGTCTTTTTTGTGTTCTGGTTCGCCTGCGCGGCCTCCAGCGCCTTGACGGTGCTGCTGACCGGGCCCGCGCCGGTGACGGGGACGGCGGCCTCACGCCGGACGCGGCTGGAGCCGGCCGATCCGCCTCATCCGCCATATCCGCCGCATGAGGACTGAAGCCGGCACAGGCGCGCCGGCTTCCGGAACAGGGCAGGGCGGTAAGATCGGCCCCTCACTCCCGAACTGCGCCATGTCCCTCTTTCCCCACATAGGCGATGCGGTGCCAAAGCACCGGCGCTCCACGGCCGTCGTGCTGGCCGTGATGGCCACGCTCACGCTGCTGGCCGCGATCCATCTCGCGTCCAACCCGCAATCGCAACCTGGCTTGCCCCTGGTCGCGGCGCTGGCCGCCGCCACTTGCGGCATGGCCTGGCTGATCGCCGGGCGCGATGCGGCCCGGGCGCGGGCCGGCAAACAAGCACTGGAGGGCGCGGATGCGAGGCTCGCCGGCCTGCTGGACTCGGCCATGGACGCCATCATCACCGTGGACAGCGAGCAGAACGTGATCCTCTACAACAAGGCCGCCGAAAAGATCTTCGGCTGGCCCACGCGCGAGATGCTGGGCCAGCCGCTCACGCGCCTGATCCCGCGGCGGCACCAGGGCGCGCACGGTGACCAGGTCAAACGATTCGGCCAGACCGGCACGACCTCGCGGCGCATGGGCGACGGCACGGTGCTCTACGGGCTCAGGGCCGGCGGCGAGGAGTTCCCGCTGGAAGCCTCGATCTCGCAGCTGGATACCGCGCACGGCAAGCTTTACACCGTCATCCTGCGCGACGTGACCGAGCGCGTGCGCGCCGGCGAGGAACTGAGCGCCTTCGCCTCGGCGGCGCACGCCATCCGTGAAAGCGAAAAAACCCGGATCGCGCGCGAGCTGCATGACGAACTCGCGCAGTCGCTGACGGCCATCAAGATGGATGCCACCTGGGTCCGGGAGGCCCTGCCGCGCGACGCGGATGCCGTGCGGGCCAAACTCGACGACATGCTGGGCCTGCTGGACACGACCGTCGCCGCCACGCGCCGCATCGCCTCGGACCTGCGGCCGCTGCTGCTCGACGACCTGGGCCTGGTGCCGGCCATCCAGTGGCTGACCCACAACTTCAGCCAGCGCCACGGCGTGCCATGCCGGCTCTCGCTCGATGAAGACGTGGAGCTCGGCGAACCTTATGCCACGGCGGTATTCCGCATCGTGCAGGAGTCGCTGGTCAACGTGGCCAAGCACGCCGGCGCGTCGCGGGTCGACGTGCGCATTGAAAGAACCGCCGCGGCGGTGATCCTCGAGGTCGCCGATGACGGCGCGGGTTTTGCCTYGGGCGCGCCGCGCAAGACCAGTTCGCTGGGCCTCATGGGCTTGCGCGAGCGGGCCCGGCTGCTGCAGGGGACGGTGGAGATCGACACGGCGCCGGGCCGCGGCACCCGCGTTCGCGTGGTGATTCCGGTGCCCGAAACAACCGAAACGGGAGACACCCCATGATCAGGATTGTGATTGCCGACGATCACGCCATCGTGCGCGAGGGCCTCAAGCGCATCGTGTCGTCCATCGCGGACATGGAGGTCGCGGGCGAGGCCGGAAACGGCACGGAGGTCATGCAGCGCGTGCGCGAGCTGGCCTTCGACGTGCTGGTGCTGGACCTGTCCATGCCCGGCCGCAGCGGCATGGAACTGATCAAGCTGGCCCGCGCCGAGAAGCCGCAGTTGCGCATTCTGGTGCTGAGCATGCACCAGGAGCTGCAATACGCGGTGCGGGCCATCAAAAACGGCGCCAGCGGTTACCTGACCAAGGAAAGTGCGCCGGACCAATTGGAGCAGGCGATACGCAAGGTAGCCTCGGGCGGCGCCTTCATCAGCGCCGAGGTGGCCGAACAGCTGGCGCTGGGCGCGATGCCCGGCAGCGCGGTGGTTCCGCATGAGAGCCTTTCCAACCGCGAGTTCGAGGTGCTGCAGCTGCTGGTGGCCGGTGTTTCCCTGACGGACATTGGCACCCGGCTGAACCTGTCGGTCAAGACCGTCAGCACCCACAAAACCAACCTCATGCAAAAAATGGGCTTGCAGAACCAGAACGAGCTGATCCGCTACGCGCTCAAGCATGGGCTGGCCGAGCCCCTGGATCCCTGAGGCCGCCACTGCCGCGGAAAGCGCATGGTGTTGACCAGGGTCAACACGGCTGTCGATGCATCGCCTTAGAGTCAGGGCATTGAAACTCTGAACCGGAGGCGCCATGGGCAACGAACTCAAACAACTGCTGGTCCACGCCGATGCCTCGCCGCAGTTCGCGCAACGCCTTGAATTTGCCTGTCGGCTTGCAGCCCTGCACGGCGCCGGCATCACGGCGCTGTATGCCTCGCCTTCGGCCTCGGAGGCGCTTCCCGTCACCTCAGGCATGGGTACTGGCCTCGCTGTCAGGCGGGACAACACCCAGGACACCGAGCTGGCACGCGCGAGATCGGTGTTTGAGCAACTCAGGCCGGCCGGCTTGCCGGCCACCTGGGCTGAAATCCACGCGTTCCCGCTGGCCCCGGCTTTCGCGGAGCAGGCGCTGTATGCGGACCTGCTGGTGCTGGGCCAGCACGGCCCGGGGGAGGGCTGGTCCACGCTGATGCCGGCGGATTTTCCGGAAACGGTGATCGCCTTGAGCGGGCGGCCCGCGCTGGTGCTTCCCTATACCTCGGCCAGGCCCGGTTTGCCGGGCCGTGTGGTGATCGCCTGGAAGCCCAGCCCGGGAGCCGCGCGCGCCGTGGCGGCGGCGCTGCCCTTGCTGCGCCAGGCCAGCGCAGTGCACATCCTGAGCTGGGGCGCCGACGCAGCGGCCGGCGCCGGAGGCCCGAACATCGTGTCCCACCTGCAGGCCCATGGCGTCAAGGCCGGCTGGCAGCGGGAAGATGT
Source organism: Polaromonas sp. P1_G2 (assembly GCF_056405515.1). Taxonomy (NCBI): domain Bacteria; kingdom Pseudomonadati; phylum Pseudomonadota; class Betaproteobacteria; order Burkholderiales; family Comamonadaceae; genus Polaromonas; species Polaromonas sp. P1_G2. The sequence goes on along the minus strand of NZ_JBFUBY010000313.1, from coordinate 599 downwards.
GGAACCCGAAAACCTCGGTGAACTGCTGCTCTCGCGCGCCTTCGACCTGCAGGCGGACCTGCTGGTGATGGGCTGCTACGGCCATACCCGCGCGCATGAATGGGTGCTGGGCGGCGCCTCCCGGACCGTGCTCAAAAGCATGACGCTGCCGGTACTGATGGCGCACTAGGCGTCCGGGCGGCAGAAGGAGCATCTGCTGCAGCCACTCACGCCGAGCACTAACAAGATTTATTCGGGCCAGGAATGAAATTAGTTTGAGAGTTCAAGCTGCGGCACTTTAGAGACAGTTACGGACAGCTTGTACTCGCAGAGTTCGACGTCCCTGATGCTGGCGCAAGCCAAGCGCAGGTCATCGGAGATGCTGCGGCAAACGATGATGCCTCGCACGCGCTGGCCAGGTTCAGCCAGCTCTTTGCGAACCCAGTTGATGTACCTGAGCAACTGACCGACAACGCGGTCGTAACCGCGTGAGACTTTCAGCTCCAGAACAACAAAAGTGCCGGACTTGTCCAGCGCCAGGATGTCAATGCGCCGGCCGCCGCCGGCTTCGTACTCGATGCCACGAATGTCTTCATCCTCGTAGAGCTTCAATCCTGGTT
>NZ_JBFUBY010000312.1:0-10527 GCF_056405515.1 Polaromonas sp. P1_G2 | reverse complement strand
CGTCCATCGTGTGCGCGGTGAACAAGCTCGACGCCGTGGAAGACCCGGTGCTGGCCTTCAAGAACATCGCCGCGGCGCWGGCGGCTTTCGCCCAGGCCGCGCGCATCCCGGTCAAGGCCACCGTGCCGGTGTCGGCCCTCAAGGGCTACAACGTGGTCGACGCCAAACCCGGCTGGTGCGGCTATGAAGGCCTGTCGCTGCTGCAGCTGCTGGAGCACCTGCCGGCCACGAGCGCCGAGAGCACCGAAGCCTTTTCATTCCCGGTGCAGTGGGTCGAGAAGTTCTCGTCCTCGTCCGACACCTCGCAAGGCCGCCGCGTCTTCTGGGGGCGCGTCGCCACCGGTGGCGTGCAGCCGGGCCAGAGCGTGACCATACTGCCAAGCGGCAAGACGGCGGTGGTGGCCCAGGTGCTGGACCATACCCGCGAGCCCCGGACCATCCTGGCCGGCCACAGCGCGGGCATTGTGCTGGACCGCGAAGTCGACGTGTCGCGCGGCGACTGGCTGCTGGCGGTGGACACCTTCGAGCCCTCGCGCGAAATCTCGGCCACCGTGGCCTGGATGGACGACGAGCCGCTGGTCGCCGGGCGCGTCTACTGGACGCTGCACGGCCACCGCTGGGTCAAGGCCAAGGTCAAGCGCATCGTGCACAAGCTCGACGTGAACACCCTGGCCGAGGAAGACGCCAGCGAGCTGCCGCCCAATGCCATTGGCCACATCGAACTGAGCCTGCAGGAGCCGCTGGCCACCCTGCCTTACGCGCGTTCGCGCATCCTGGGCTCGCTGGTGCTGGTGGATACCGCCTCGCACAGGACCTCGGGCGCCGCGCTGGTCATTTGAGCCGGTCTTCATGCGGGGCGCCCGTCGCTTCGCGTCTTTGATAACCCTGTTGGCGGAAACCTCTTAAAATCAAGGGTTTCCACCGATTAGCCTAGAAAAACATGACTCACATCGTCTCCGAATCGTGCATCCGCTGCAAATACACCGACTGTGTGGACGTCTGCCCGGTGGACTGCTTCCGTGAAGGCCCCAACATGCTGGTGATCGATCCGGACGAATGCATAGACTGCGCGGTCTGCATTCCCGAATGCCCGGTCAACGCCATCTATGCCGAGGAAGACGTGCCGGCCGACCAGCTCGCCTTCATCAAGCTCAATGTCGAATTGAGCCGCGCCGAGGGCTGGAAAAGCATTACCAAGCGCAAGGACGCCCTGCCGGACGCCGAGGAATGGAAAGACAAGACGGGCAAACTGTCCGAACTGGTCCGCTAAGCCAGCCCAGGCCCTCCCCGGGCCGCGACGCGCTTTGCCAGGCGCCCCAGGAACCATGGAACCCCAACTGAACCAAGAAGTGATCAACACCGCAGCCCAGCACGACGGCCCCATCGAAACCGATGCGGTCATCGTGGGCGCCGGGCCTGTGGGCTTGTTCCAGGTGTTCGAACTGGGCCTGCTGGAGATCAAGGCTCATGTGATCGATTCGCTGGCCTACCCCGGCGGCCAGTGCATAGAGCTCTACCCCGACAAGCCGATTTACGACATCCCCGCCGTGCCCATGTGCACAGGCAGGGAACTGACCGACAACCTGCTCCGGCAGATCGAACCCTTCGGCGCGACCTTTCATTTCGGCCAGGAAGTCGGCGTTGTCGAAAAGCAGCAGGATGGCCGCTTCTTTGTCGAGACCTCCAAGGGCACGCGCTTCCTGACCAAAACCATTTTTATCGCGGCGGGTGTGGGCGCCTTCCAGCCCAAGCTGCTGCGCGTCGACGGCCTGGAAAAATTTGACGACAGCCAGCTGTTTTACCGCGTCAAGAACCCGGCCGACTTTGCCGGCAAAAACCTGGTGGTCGTAGGCGGCGGCGATTCCGCGCTCGACTGGGCGCTGAATTTCGCCGCCGAAGGCCCGAACAAGGCCGAGAGCGTGATCCTGATCCACCGCCGCGACGGCTTCCAGGCGGCGCCCGCCAGTGTGGCCAAAATGCGCGAGTTGTGCGATGCCTACGAGATGCAGTTCATCGTGGGCCAGGTCACCGGCTACGAGGAAAAAGAAGGCCGGCTGACCGGCGCCAAGGTCACCGGCCCGGACGGCGTCACACGCGTGGTGCCGCTGGACGTGCTGCTGGTGTTCTTCGGCCTCTCCCCCAAGCTCGGGCCCATCGCCGGCTGGGGCCTGGACATCGAGCGCAAACAGATCCAGGTGGACACCGAGAAGTTCTCCACCAACATTCCCGGCATCTTTGCGGTGGGCGACATCAACACTTATCCCGGCAAGAAAAAACTGATTCTCAGCGGCTTCCACGAGTGCGCGCTGGCGGCCTTCGGTGCGGCACCCCTCATCTTCCCGGACAAGAAAATCCACCTGCAATACACCACGACCAGCCCCAAATTGCACAAGGTGCTGGGTGTCGAATCGCCAGTGTTTGACGACTAGCCCGCTTTAATGCTCCCGCCTGAAAGCCCGCCTCGCGCGGGCTTTTTGCCGTCAGGCCGGCGGCACGGCACCGGCCGGATCAAGCGGCGCCAACAAAGCCTGCAAGTCCTCGGGCGTGAACTTGCCGGCCCCCTCGCCGTCGCTGCCCAGCACCCCTTCGGCGAGGGCCGCCTTGCGAGCCTGCAGTTCCAGCATGCGCTCCTCGATACTGCCTTCGACCACCAGTTTGTAGACAAACACGGCTTGGTCTTGCCCCAGGCGATGGGCGCGCGCCGTGGCCTGGGCCTCGACCGCGGGGTTCCACCAGGGATCCACATGGATCACGGTGTCCGCGGCGGTGAGGTTGAGCCCGACACCGCCGGCCTTCAGGCTGACCAGCAGGATGGGCACGGTCTTCGCCTGGAATTTGCGGACCAGCGCGCCGCGCTTTTGCGGCGAGGTGTCGCCCGTCAGTGAAAGCCATGGCAGCTGCAGCGTGTCCAGCTCGGCCTCAATCAGCGACAGCATGCCGGTGAATTGCGAAAACACCAGCACGCGCCGCCCTTCCGCGACCAGTTCGGGCAGCATGCCCCGCAGCAATTCGAGCTTGGCGCGCGTCATGGTCCTGGCGGGCTTCACACCCTTGAGCAGGTAGGGGTCGCAGCAGACCTGGCGCAGCTTGAGCAGCGCATCCAGGATGGTGATCTGCCCGCCGGCAAAGCTGTTGCGCGCCAGCACGCGCCGCACCTGGATGTCTGCCGCCACCCGCACGCTCTCGTACAGCTCGCGCTGGCGGCCCTGCAGCTGCACGCGTTTGATGACTTCGGTACGCGGGGGCAGTTCAGCGGCGACGTCTTCCTTGCGCCGGCGCAGGATGAAGGGACGCACGCGCTGCGCCAGCAACTGGGGCGCACGCGCGCTGCGGCCGGCAGCATTCTTCACCCATTGCGCTTCATCGACGACCAGCAAGTGAAAGCGCTGGTGTTCCAGCGCCTCCACGTCGCGCCACAGCAGCGGGTAGGTCGTCAGCACCACGTCGTATTCGGCCACGCGTGAAAACGCCGTGTCTCGGCTTGGGCCCTGCAAGACCAGCAGGCGCAAGCCGGGCGCCATGCGGGCGGCTTCGGCCTGCCAGTTGAAGACCAGCGAGGTGGGCACCACCACCAGCGAGGGCTGCGTCATGCGGCCTGCCTGCTTTTCGAGCAGCAAATGCGCCAGGGCCTGCGCGGTCTTGCCCAGGCCCATGTCGTCGGCCAGGATGCCGCCCAACTGCTGGGCGCGCAGGTATTGCAGCCAGGCCAGGCCTTCCATCTGGTAGGGCCGCAAGCTGACACCCAGGCCTGCCGGTGCCGGCACGGACTGCGGCGCGCCCGCCTGTTGCAGCCGCTTTGCCAGCGTGCGCAGCCCGGCATCGCCCTGCCACTGCCAGGCGCCCTGCAAGCCGGCACGCCCGGCCCCAGTGTCCACAGCGTCAAGGCGCCAGGCGTCCCAAGGCGACAGCCGCAGCGGCCCGTCCCCGTGTCCGCGTTGCGGGTCGGTCAGCAAATCCAGCATGGCGCCCACAATGGCCTTGAGCAGGGCGGCCGGCGCCTCGATGCGCTTGCCGCCAGGCGCGCGCAGCAGGATCACGGCCGTGTCATCGATCGCAAAGACCTGGCGGGCATTGAGCCAGCGCTGGTCGCGCCGCAGCAGGTCGGCCAACATGGGCGCGAGGTCCAGGGTCTGGCCGTCGACCTCAACACCCAGCGTCAGCAACCATGAGCCTTCACGTGCCGGCAGGCCCAGCGCGGTCACGGCGGGCGCGCGGCCGCGCAGGGGCGCCGCCACCTCCTTGCCCAGCACCTCGCCGGTGTCCGGGCTGACGATCAGGCGCCAGGCGTCCACGGGCACGCTCTCATGCGCAAAGCCGGGCCGGACCACCACAGCCCAGCCTTGCGCCTGCAGGGCGGGCAGTTGATCCGCCCAGAAATCACCAAAAAAATCTTCCTGTAGCAGCGACCACAGGTGCTCGTGGCCGATGGCGGCCTCCTCGCTGCGCCATTGCAGGCTGCCGGCCGGCACGGGATGTAGGCCCAGTGTCCAGAGGCTGTCCAGCGCCTCGGCCTCGGCCGCCAGGTCGCGCTGCATGAGCACTTCCCTGCCCTGCGCGTCTTCCAGGGCCTGGAGGGGTGCGGCGCGGCTGTTGAGCACGGTGTTGGGCGCCGGCATTTCCCAGCGCAGGCCGCCTTCGGTGGCATAGGTCCAGTCCACGCGCGCGACGGTGACACTGTCGCCTCGCGGGCCGAAGGGGCCGGCGGGTTTCATGCCCAGCAGGCCGTCGCCGCGCGTGAGGGTCTGCAGCGTGAGGCGCGGGCGAAACCGGCCCGGCACCGGAGGCTGGCGGTTCACCGGGGCCATGGCATGTATTGGCAAAAATGCATGGGCCTGATTGTCCACGCGGCCGTGGCGTGCCGGGGCGTAGTCAAGACCACCTGGATGAATCCGCCTACAATTTACGCAGTGCCCGCAAGGGCGCTTTCGCTGGGGGTGTTGCTGTGGTTCGCAAGCGCGAACGGCGGTGGCTGAGAAAGTCCCTTTGAACCTGATTGAGGTAATCCTCGCGCAGGGAAGCATGTTCCAAAGGCCCGCTGTTCTTGCGGGCTTCAGGCAGGCCGACCTCGCATCGTTGATCGGAGCTGCTGATGACCGCGCCTTCTCTTTCCACGCCTGCCGCCGGCAACACCGCGCTTTCGCCATTGCCCGCGGGCGACCGCCTGTTCGGCTGGAGCGACCATGCCGCGCTCTGGCTCAGCCTGGGCGTGGGCCTGCTGGTCATGCAGATAGGCGCCTACCTGGTGCCGGCCCTGGGCACACAGACGGCGCTGGCGGTGATCGTCTGCGGTTCCATCCTGGGCGCGGGCCTGTTGGCCTGGACGGCCAAGATCGGCTGCGACAGCGGGCTTTCGAGCGCCGGGCTGATGCACGCCACTTACGGCAGCAGCTTTGCGCGCCTGCCGGTGCTGCTCAACATCGTGCAACTCATAGGCTGGACCACTTTCGAGCTCGTGGTGATGCGCGACGGCACCGTTGCCATTGCGCGCCAGTCCGGCAGCTTTGCGGGGGCAGTCTGGCCTGTGCTGGCGACCTTGCTCTGGGGCGCGGTGCTGCTGGCGCTGCTGTCGGGCTCCATGGTCAGGCTGGTGCGCAAATTCATAGGCCGCTACGGCCTGCCGCTGGTCATTGCCTCGCTGCTGTGGCTAAGCTGGCAGTTCCTGGCCAAAGCCGATGCGCAGGGCTTGGCAGCGCTCTGGAACCGGCCCGGCGAAGGCGGCATGAGCACGCTGTCGGCGCTGGACCTCGTAATCGCGATGCCGGTCTCGTGGCTGCCGCTGGTGGCGGATTTCGCGCGCCATGGCCGTGACGGCAACAGCGCCCTGCGCGGCACCTGGCTGGGCTATGCCATCGCCAATATCTGGTGTTACGCGCTGGGCCTGCTGGTGGCCATCACGGCGCCCAGCACCGACCTGGTCGCCGCGCTGCTGCTGGCGCAAGGCGGGCTGGTCGCGCTGGGACTGATTCTGATCGACGAGGTCGACAACGCCTACGGTGACCTGTACTCGGGCTCGGTGGCCGGCCACAGCCTGAAGCCGGCCTGGAGCGTGCGCCGCTGGGGCGTGGGCTTGGCCCTGGGCATTGCCTGCTACCACCTGTGCGCGAAGTTCGCGCCGGACTGGGGCGCCGCATTGCCGACGCTGGTGTTGACCTTTGCCTTGGCGCGATTCACCCGCGCCAATTCCCAAGGAATTACCGCAGCGGCTTGAGCCGCATCGCGATGGGCGCGTAGCCGTGGTTCAGCGGCCCGCTACCGGCCCCCGTGCGCACCCTGGCGCCGGCCGCCATCGCCGCGCGCACAAAGTCGCGCGCCAGCTGCACGGCCTCCAGCAGGGGCTTTCCGAGCGCCAGGTGCGCGGCAATCGCGGACGACAGCGTGCAACCGGTCCCGTGGGTGTTGGGGCTGGGAATGCGCGGCCCGCGCATCCAGTGCAGCTCGCCGCTTTGGGTGGCCAGCAGGTCGCTCACCACGTCGCCGGGCAAGTGCCCGCCCTTGAGCAACACGGCGCGCGCGCCTTTGGCCAATAGTTCCTGCGCCGCGGCTTGCATAGCCTCTTCGTTCGTCAGCGGCCGGCCGACCAGCAGCGAAGCTTCATCGAGATTGGGAGTGATCAGGACGGCGCGCGGAAACAGCTCGCGCACCAGGACGGCAATCGCCGGGTTGTCGATCAGCACCGCGCCGCTGGTCGCGACCATGACCGGGTCCAGCACCACGTTCGGCAGTGCGTGGCGGTCAATCGCCTCGGCCACCGTCAACACGATGTCGGGCGCATGCAGCATACCTATCTTCACCGCGTCCGCGCCTATATCTTCGATGACGGCATCTATCTGGTCGCGCAGCATTTGCGGCGGCACGCCATGGATGGCGCGCACCCCGCGCGTGTTCTGAGCAGTCAATGCGGTGATGGCCGTCATGCCGTAACAACCCAGCGCGGCGAAGGTCTTGAGGTCGGCCTGGATGCCAGCCCCGCCGCCGCTGTCGGAACCTGCGATGCTCAGAACGCGGGGATATTCGTGGTCAAAAAGAGAGTCGGTCATTCGTTTGTCCATGGCCTCAAGCCGGGTTGAGGCGTGCCAGCTACATCATGTGTACTGCGTGACTGGCCGCGCCGATGAAGGCTATGCGCCGTCGATTATCGCGGCATGACCCACAAGTTATGCGGGCGCTTGTCTCCTCGGCGGGCTGCGGCCATCGCGATGCGCTCCGGTTGATATCACGAACGCCGAGAATATGCATGTCTTTTTTTTGCGGATACAGCTTGCATCCCGTCGTGGAGCCACGAGAGGAAAACATAGAATGAACATCCTCCAGGCTTTGCGTTATGCTTTTCAAAGCTTGTTCGCAACTCGCCTCCAGCTAGCTGATCGCACTTAGAGCCCATACTTATGAATCACACTCCGGTTCACGAAAACCAYAACCCCGACCTTCTGGATATTATTCCTTGGGGAGCCAAAAAGTTGATTGAGGTGGGGTGCAGTTCGGGCGCCCTGGCAAGGGAGWTCAAGAAACTATCGCCAGACTGCCACTACCTTGGCATTGAGATAGATCCAGCCTACGCAGAGCTTGCACTACGCTACTGCGACCAAAGCCAGGTCCTTGACATCGAAACCGCAGGCGACGCCTTCTGGAAGGAAAATACAGACAGGGACTGCTGGATCTTCGGYGACACCCTCGAGCACCTCAGGGACCCCTGGAAGGTCCTGCGTCAGGTTCGCAGTGTCATGCCGAAAAACGCGTGCATTGCCGCTTGCATTCCCAATGCGCAGCACTGGTCCTTACAAGCCAAATTGAGCATTGGCGATTTTCGCTACGAAGACACCGGCCTTCTGGACAGAACCCATTTGCGGTTTTTCTCCAGGCAGACTATTCTGGAAATGTTTAACGACGCCGGGTTCACTGTCGCGGCCTGTATCCCCCGAATCTTTTACGAACCCCCTAGGGAGCTGTTTCTGCCTGTTATTGAGCAACTGGCAAAGCTGTCGGGTGCAAATCCACAAACTTCGGTGGATGATGCCATGCCGTTTCAATACGTGGTCAGCGCCGTCCCCCGATAACGTTACGCTGGCGAATGGCTAAAACCAGGCCTTCAACATTTGGGCACGGTTTACATAGGGGAAATTTGCCTGTTCGGTCATGCCGTCACTTTCTCTTTCCGGCAGGTGATCTTTGTATTTTTCCCAGAATCTGTTCGCATAGGTTTTATAGATTCCCTCAAAATCTCCGACCGTTGATTTATGGGCAATTAAAATGTCTTTGCATACCGCCAGCTCAAAGCCGCGCAAAAAAGCGCAATAGCTAAAGTCCGTGTCGTAGCCATGAAAACCATCAAAAGTTTCTTCGTCGAATCGCACTGACTCGACGACATGGCGGTTGGCTGCGATAAAAACTCCGTCCAATGCCTGCACGCCTTTAATCTGCGTCAGCTGTATGCCCCCCCACATCGACAGATGGAAGAGGTCGCTGGGCCACGCGCCGGCGACCGGGTAGGCAATCACTCCATGGAGATAAGGGTCGCCGCTGCTCATCCACTTGCTGTCCTTCAGCTTGGTCGTACCAGCGCACCCGATGACATCAAAGGCTTGTAAATGCTTGCGAACCAGGCCGGAAAAACTCGGCGAAATAATCTCGATGTCGTCATGGCAAAAAATCAGAATCTCGCCCCGACTTTTCGCGACACCTCTGTTGTAACCCTCGCACAAGGACTTGGCATCATGGATGCCGATCAGCTCATACGGTGAATCACCAAAACGATCTCTGAGATTGGCGCAGACCAGCTCATATTTGACGGGATCAATGCTGCAGATGATGACCGAGATCAATGAATCCGTCTTCGCCCCATTGCGTCCAACACCACCGTTAGCGGTGGCCGAGGTTTGGCGATTTCCTGCACGATGGACAATCGCAAGGAAAACGCCCCCTATGAGGCAAAGTCCGGCGAGGATGACTGCACCAACCAGGTATCGCTGCCAAAGCGACCATGAAGCCAGTGCGAGCGTACAACAAGCCAAAGTTATCGCATGGGTGATTTTGCGGCTTACCCGGGCCTGGCTCGGAGTGTCGATCTGGTTGGGTCGCATAGTAAGGCATGAGGTTATCACCAATGAGAACGTCACTCTGCCCTCGGCGTCGGGCAGTGCCATTGCACCTCCACGCTCGCTACCGGGATGCCCCGACCGACAAGAAGCCATCAGAGGAAATGTCCTGGGCTCAAAAAGCGCAAAAATTAACGCTATAATCTAAGGCTGTATTCCTCAATAGCTCAGTTGGTAGAGCGCCGGACTGTTAATCCGTAGGTCCCTGGTTCGAGCCCAGGTTGAGGAGCCAGTTAATTCCGAAAATGGGCACTCTTGTAGTGCCCATTTTTTTGTGCTGCCGGAACATGCGAAGCCGAGCCTCAGGTCGCGCCATCGCTCGCCGGCCTTGCCACCAAAATCCGCTCGGCTACCATGGCGCATGCCCTTCCCGGCCCGCCGCTTCCACCGTTTCATGCCGATGCGCTTTTAAGCCATGGGGAAACTACCGCGTCCCGTGCCCTGGCTTGCCGCCGGCGAAAACTTTCCGCCGCTGGAAGAAGCCTGGGGCCATCATGACCCTGCCCCCGGCCTGCTGGCGGCTGGCGCCGCGCTGGACGTGCCCACGCTGATCGAGGCTTATTCCCACGGCATCTTCCCGTGGTTCAGCCTGGGCCAGCCCCCGCTCTGGTGGAGTCCCGATCCCCGCATGGTCTTGCAGACCCGGCATTTCAAACTGCATCACTCGCTGCGCAAAACGCTGACCCGCTTTCAGGCGCAGCCCGCTTGCGAAATTCGCTTTGACAGCGCCTTCGAGCGCGTCATCAATGCCTGCGCGAGCAAGCCGCGCGCCGGACAGCCGGGCACCTGGATTGTTCCCGACATGGTGCAGGCCTATGCAAACCTTCACAGGGCGGGCCATGCCCACAGCGTGGAAACCTGGGTGGACGGCGAACTGGCCGGCGGCCTTTATTGCGTCAACCTGGGCCGCATGGTGTTCGGCGAATCGATGTTCGCCCACCAGACCGATGCCTCCAAGGTCGCGCTGGCGGCACTCGTTGCTTTTTGCCGCGCCCAGGAGATGGCCATGATCGATTGCCAGCAAAATACCCGGCACCTGGCGTCGCTGGGGGCGGGCGAAATCACCCGGCAGGAATTTGTCGCCCATCTTGCCCGGAACGTGGGCAAAACCGCTCCCCTTTGGGAGTTCAAACCCGTATACTGGAATCAGCTTCTGACGACGGGAATGACAGACCTACCGTGACGCACCTCAAAGACCTGCCTCTGCAAACCTTGCAGTTTTATGCAACGGCGCCCTATCCCTGCAGCTACCTGCCAGGCAAACAGGCCCGCTCGCAGGTCGCAACGCCCAGCCACCTGATTCACAACGACGCTTACTCGGACCTGGTGACCAACGGCTTCCGGCGCAGCGGAATGTTCACCTACCGCCCCTATTGCGATGGATGCCAGGCCTGCGTGCCGCTGAGGGTGCCCGTCGAGCTGTTCAGCCCGGACC
>NZ_JBFUBY010000311.1:0-4471 GCF_056405515.1 Polaromonas sp. P1_G2 | reverse complement strand
GCTTGAGGTAGCCGCTGAACTCGCTTTTTTCGTCGTCGAACTTGGCGTGCTGCTGGTCGGCCTGGGCCTGCTTGTCCATGGGCCGGTCGCGCACGTCCTGCACGCTGAGCGCGCTTGCGATCACCAGCACTTCGTCGAGCGCGCCGCGATCCTTGGCTTCCAGAATCATGCGGCCCACACGCGGGTCCAGCGGCAGCTTGGCCAGCGTGCGGCCGACGCCGGTCAGTTCGTTGTCTTCGTCCACCGCGCCCAGTTCGGCCAGCAGCTGGTAGCCATCCGCAATCGCGCGGCGCTGCGGCGGCTCGATGAAGGCGAATTCCTCGACATTGCCCAGGTGCAGCGCCTTCATGCGCAAAATCACCGAGGCCAGCGAGCTGCGCAGGATTTCCGGGTCGGTAAAAGGCTGCCGGCCTTGGAAGTCCTTCTCGTCGTAAAGCCGTATGCAGATGCCGTCGGCCACGCGGCCGCAACGGCCGGCGCGCTGGTTGGCCGCGGCCTGGGAGACCGGCTCCACCATGAGCTGCTCGACCTTGTTGCGAAAACTGTAGCGCTTGACGCGCGCGGTGCCGGCGTCGATCACATAGCGTATGCCGGGCACGGTCAGCGAGGTTTCGGCCACGTTGGTCGCCAGCACGATGCGCCGGCCGCTGTGGCCGTCGAAAATGCGGTCCTGCTCGGCCTGGCTCAGGCGCGCGAACAGCGGCAGCACCTCGGCGTTGCGCGTCAGCGGCTGGTGCGCCAGGTGCTTGCGCAAATGGTCGGCCGCCTCGCGAATCTCGCGCTCACCGGGCAAAAACACCAGGATGTCGCCCGCGCTGTGCGGGCTCAGCCAGAGCTCGTCGACCGCGTCGGTGATCGCATCGTTCAAATCATGCTCACGCGACTCCTCAAACGGCCGGTAGCGCTGCTCGACGGGGAACATGCGCCCCGACACCATGATCACGGGTGCCGGCCCTTTGGTGGAAGCAAAGTAGTCCGCAAAACGCTGCGCATCGATGGTCGCCGAGGTGATAACCACCTTGAGGTCGGGCCGCCGCGGCAGCAGTTGGCGCAAATAGCCGAGCAGGAAGTCGATGTTCAGGCTGCGCTCATGGGCCTCGTCGATGATGATGGTGTCATAGGCCTTGAGCAGCGGGTCGGTCTGCGTCTCGGCCAGCAGGATGCCGTCGGTCATCAGCTTGACGGAAGCGTCGCGCGAAAGCCGGTCCTGGAAGCGCACCTTGTAGCCCACCACGTCACCCAATGGGGTTTTCAACTCCTCGGCAATGCGCTTGGCCACGCTCGATGCGGCGATGCGGCGCGGCTGGGTGTGGCCTATGAGCCGGCCCTGCCCCGCCGGGTAGTTGAGCTTGCCGCGCCCCATGGCCAGCGCGATCTTGGGCAGCTGGGTGGTCTTGCCCGAGCCGGTCTCGCCGCAGACGATGACGACCTGGTGGGCCGCCATCGCGGCGGTGATCTCATCACGCTTGCCGGAGACCGGCAGTGATTCGGGAAAAGTAATGGTCAGGGGGGACAAGGCTGAAAGCAAGGGGGAAAATAAAAAAGGCCGGGACGGCCAGAGCCGCCAATTATCGGCTGTTCCGGAAGGCGCCGTGCCCGCGGGGTTGGCGCACCGGCCCGCTCAGGCCGCCAGCACCGGCATGTCGACGATTTCGCCGCTGGTTTCGTCAAACCAGGCGATGCGGCTCGGGTAGCCCAGCGCCGCGCGCGACATGCCGCGCCCCAGGCCCACCGCCGTGGAGGCGCGCGCGTCGCTTTTGGACACCCGCAGCACGCCGATCCCGGCCTCCGCCTCCCAGCGCGTCTGCTGGCCGGCTTCCGCGCCGGTGTTGAGCGTCACGCTGCGTGCCAGGGCGGCCTGGACACGGCGCGCCAGATGGATCAGGTCGCCGCTGTGGTGGCAGTTGCGCATCAGCAGCAAAAACCCGTCCTCACCGAGGCGTCCCATCTCGACGTGGGCGGGCACCGTGCGGCGCAGCCGCCCGGCGCAGACAAACAGCGCATGGTTGACGGCCGCCAGGCCATAGAGCTTTTCAAGCACGTAAAGGTTGGCGACGGACACCACGATCACGCCCATCGGCACCGGCTGGTCGCGGTAGTGCCTGAACACCGTGTTCAGCATGTTGTTGGTTTCGCTGTTGGAGCGCATGCGGGTGACGGGGTCGTAGCTGGGGCCGTAGGCCAGGGCCTGGTTCAGCTCGATCAGGTAGGAATAGCGGATCCACAGCACGGAGGCCATGGTGGCCAGGTAGGCGGTACCTGCCAGCGCGCTGACGGCATGCGCCTGCCAGGGCACGTGGGCGCGGTCCAGCGCCGCCCAGCTCAGGCCGGCGATGGCAATCAGCATGAACACCACGCCCGCCACGGCCACCCAGGCCAGGCGGTCGCCGCGCAGCGCGCTGCGCAGGCTGAGGACCAGCGCCGCAAAGCCCATCAGCGCGGCCCCGGCCAGGCTGAGCATCAGGGACTGCTGTGGGCTCAGCGCCCAACCCAGCGCAATCACCCCGCCGGCGGCGCCTGCCAGCAGCAGCAAGGCGCGCCGTTGGGACGCGGGGCTGCGCAAAATTCCCAGGATCGAAAACAGCAGGTAGGCCAGCAACACCGACACCAGACTGGCCACATGGGCCAGGAAGCGGTCCAGGGTGGCGGCATCAGCGATGGGCAGGCCGCCCAGGAAGGCCACCACAAAAAAGGTCGAGGCCAGGGCCGAAGCGGCGGCATTGACGGCAATGCGCCGCAGGGACCGCAGATAGGCAAATACCGACCCGGCCAGCATCAGGCCGGCCGACCCGAAATAGCAACCCCAGAACCCGATCGCATATTTATCCATAACACCCTGACCTTAACCTGCCGGACCCGGTTTCACCAGCCCCAAAAGGGGTAGGCCGCTCGCCGGCCGCACCTTCATGCGGCAGGCTGTCTCCCTTACACTCACTGGACTTTTCCGTTTGCCGGGGAAAGCAGCGCCAGGAAGCCGGGTTTCGCCTCCGACCGCCTCGCCCCGGCTGCTCCCGCCCCGCCCTTTAGAACCCGAAAGCGCGCCCATGTCCGCCGTCTTCAATTTCACCTTTGTGCCCTGGTTCCGCTCGGTCGCGCCGTATATCCACACGCACCGCGGCAAAACCTTTGTCGTGGGCCTGGCCGGCGAAGCCATCGCCGCCGGCAAGCTGCAGCACATCGCCCAGGACCTGGCGCTGATCCAGAGCATGGGCGTGAAGATCGTGCTGGTGCACGGCTTTCGCCCGCAGGTCAACGAGCAGCTCAAGGCCAAGGGCCATGCGGCGAAGTACTCGCACGGCATGCGCATCACCGACGAAGTGGCCCTCGACAGCGCCCAGGAAGCCGCCGGCCAGCTGCGTTATGAAATCGAGGCGGCCTTCAGCCAGGGCCTGCCCAACACCCCCATGGCCGGCTCCACGGTGCGGGTGATTTCGGGCAACTTCATCACCGCGCGGCCGGTCGGCATCCTGGACGGCGTGGACTTCAAGCACTCGGGCCTGGTGCGCAAGGTCGACACCGCCGCCATAGGCCGGGTGCTGGACTTCGGCGCCATGGTGCTGCTCTCGCCCTTCGGTTTCTCGCCCACCGGCGAAGCCTTCAACCTGACCATGGAAGAGGTCGCCACCTCGGTGGCCATCGCCATGCAGGCCGACAAGCTGATCTTCCTGACCGAGATCCCGGGCATACGCATACACCACGACCAGCCCGAGAGCGAAGACAACCCCATAGACACCGAGCTACCGCTGGCCGCCGCCGAAAAGCTGCTGGCCACCCTGCCCAACGGCGAGCGCCCCACCGACACCGCGTTTTACCTGCAGCACTGCGTCAAGGCCTGCAAGGCCGGCGTGGAGCGCAGCCATATCCTGCCCTTCGCGGTGGACGGCTCGCTGCTGCTGGAAATCTATGTGCACGACGGCATTGGCACCATGGTCATCGACGAGAAGCTCGAGGAACTGCGCGAAGCCACCGAGGACGACGTCGGCGGCATCCTGCAGCTGATCGAGCCCTTTGAAAACGACGGTACGCTGGTCAAGCGCAGCCGCACCGAGATCGAGCGCGACGCCGCCAACTACAGCATCATCGAGCACGACGGCGTCATCTTCGCCTGCGCGGCGCTCTATCCCTACCCGGAAGCCAAAACCGCCGAAATGGCCGCGCTGACGGTCTCGCCGCAAAGCCAGGGCCAGGGCGACGGCGAAAAAATCCTCAAACGCATAGAGCAGCGCGCCCGCGCGGCCGGCCTGCAAAGCATCTTCGTGCTGACCACCCGCACCATGCACTGGTTCATCAAGCGCGGCTTTGTGCAGGTGGACCCGGACTGGCTGCCCGAAGGCCGCAAGCGCAAATACAACTGGGACCGCAAGAGCCAGGTGCTGGTCAAGAAGCTGTCCTAGCCGCGGCGGCGGGTTTTCTTGCTCAGGGGTTTTTCTTTTACCGTTCATCCCACTCTTCACACAGGACATCCGCATGC
>NZ_JBFUBY010000310.1:0-4500 GCF_056405515.1 Polaromonas sp. P1_G2 | reverse complement strand
CCGCCTATCTGCGCCCGGTCCGAGGGCTTGCCGGTTTCCTTTTCGACAATGCTGGCCAGGATCAGCGCCTCGTCGGGGGTTTTGAGCGGGGTGTCCGGGTTGCGCAGGGCCCAGGCGGCGTCCAGGCGTTTGTCCATGGCGCGTGCCGCGCGCTTGAGCACGGCCAGGTCGCTGGAGCCTTTGGCATAGGTATAGGTGTCAGGGAAAAAGCGGCCCTCGGGGTGCACGCCCGGTTTGCCCAGTTTTTCCATGATGGCCTCGGGCGCCAGGTTGAGCGTGTCGGGCGACAACTGTTCGGCCTTCTGCAGCGCCGCGCGCACCTGGTTGAAGTTCCAGCCTTCGACCAGTGTCACGCTTTTGAGGGCTTGATCACCCCGCACCAGCATGCTGAGCAGCTTTTGCGGCGTGGTGCCGGGCGCCACCTCATAGCTGCCGGCCTTGATCAGCCGACCCTGACCCGAAAAGCGGAACCAGGCATGGAGAAAAATCGCCGGCACATCGGCGCCGCTGGCCACGATGACGTCTGCCACACCGCTGGCAGGGGTACCGGGTTCAATTTCCAGATCCACCACCTGGCTGCCGGGCGGCAACCGTAGGGGAATCGGCTCGTTCAGCCACCACAGGGCCGCACCGAACAACAGCAGGGCGCCGGCAAATACCAGGATCAACAGACTTGTAAAGACACGACGCACAACCCAGCTACCTTTTCAGTACAGAACGCAAAAGCTCAGGCCTATGATAATTCAGCCCATCTCCCCACCGACCGTGAAGACCCCATGACCCTGCCCAGCACCGCCTCCCCGATTTCCGGCATCACCGAACTGACGCACCTGGGCGTGATCCGCGTGGCGGGTGACGATGCCGTCACCTTCCTGCAGGGCCAGCTGACGCAGGACGTGGCGCTGATGGGCGAGCATGAAGCGCGCCTGGCCGCCTTCTGCAATGCCAAGGGCCGCATGCAGGCCAGCTTTGTGGTTTTTAAACATGGCGCGGACCTGTTGCTGGTCTGCAGCCGCGACATCCTGCCCGCCACGCTCAAGCGCCTGTCCATGTTTGTGCTGCGCGCCAAGGCCAAACTCAGCGACGCGAGCGCCGAATTCGCCTTGTACGGCGTTGCCGGGGCCGCCGTGGCGCAGGTCGCGGGCCGGGCCGGTGCGCTGTGGGAAAAGATTGATCTGGGTGACGCCAACCTGGTGTTTCTGCACCCCGGCGCCGGCCAGGCGCGCGCGTTGTGGTGCGCGCCGGCCGGGTCGCCCGCGCCCCAGGGCTCACCCATCACTCTCGCCGACTGGCAATGGCTGGGCGTGCGCTCCGGCATCGCGATGATTACCCAGCCCATCTTCGAGGCCTTTGTGCCGCAGATGCTCAATTACGAATCCGTGGGCGGCGTGAACTTCAAGAAAGGCTGCTACCCCGGCCAGGAAATCGTGGCGCGCAGCCAGTTCAGGGGCACGCTCAAGCGGCGCGCCTACGTGGCTCACACCGCTGGCACGCCATCGGTCGGGCAAGAGGTGTTCCATGCCTCCGACGCTGGCCAGCCTTGCGGCACGGTCGCCGCGGCCGCCCCCAACCCGGCCGGTGGGTTTGACGCCATCGTGTCCATGCAGACCTCCGCGGCCGCCGATGCCACCGACGGCCGCCTGACCTTGGGAAGCGCTTCAGGTGAAATCCTCACCCTGCTCCCCCTGCCCTACGCGCTGCTCGAAGACATCTGATGTGCCTGGTTGCGTTTGCYATCGGCACCTCGCAACGCTGGCCGCTGGTGATCGCGGCCAACCGCGATGAATTCCTGGAACGGCCCACGCTGCCGCTGGCCCGCTGGAAAACCGCCTCGGGCCAAGAGATCATCTCCGGCCGCGACCTTCGCGCAGGCGGCACCTGGATGGGCATCACGCCTGCCGGCCGCATCGCTTTTTTGACCAATGTGCGGCAAGCCCAGCCCGAAGCCGCACCGCGTTCGCGCGGTGAACTGGTCACGCGCTGGCTGGAAGGCAGCGGCGATGCAGCRGGTTTTGTGGCGTCGCTCGAAGACAAGGGCGCGGCCTTTGGCGGCTTCAACCTGGTGCTGGGCGACTTGCGGCAAAAGGCCTGGACCTGGGTCACCAACAAATATGAGGGCGCGCCGGCCTTGCATGCCCAGGCTTTGTCGCCTGGCTTGTATGGGCTTTCCAATGCCGGGCTGGACACGCCCTGGCCTAAAACCCTGGAACTGAAGCGCGTGCTGGCGGCCGCCTTGCAAACCGGCGATGGCCATGAGGGCCTGCAAAAGCTGCTGTGGACGGCGCTGGGCAGCCGGCAGCGCGCCTTGCCTGAGGACCTTCCGCACACCGGCGTGCCACCCGACCTGGAGGAAGCGCTCTCAAGTGCTTTTGTGGAAGTGCCGGGGCGAGCCTATGGCACACGCTGCAGCACCGTGCTGCTGGCGACGGCGTCCGGCGCCGGGTGGAATATCGAGCTGGAAGAACGCACCCATGGCCGCGAGGACCCGGCCGTCGCCGCAGTACATCGCGAGCAATTCAGCTTCAAGGCGCCTTGACCATCTCGATGTGCGGAATGCCGACTTCCTCAAACGGCTCACCACGCGGCAAGAATCCCAGGCGCTGGTAAAAGCCCTCGGCGCTGCGCTGGGCGTAGAGCATGACTTCGCCGTCACCCCGGCTGCGGGCGGCTTCCATCAAGGCATTCAGGATGTCGCGGCCGACGTTGGAGCCGCGCAGTGCGCGGTGCACCGCCATGCGGCCTATCTTGCCCACGCCGTCCGCGTGGCGGACCAGCCGCCCCGTCGCAATGCCCTGCCCCAGGCCGTTGTAGGCCACGGCATGCAGGGCCGTGCTGTCGGCCTCGTCCCATTCCATCTCCATGGGAATGCCCTGCTCCCGCACAAACACGGCGGTGCGCACCTTGCCGGCATCCGCGCCCAGCGTGGCCCAGTCGCCGGTCTTGATCCGCAGCATGGCCTCGCCGGCTTCATAGCCTGTCAGCACGCGGCGCAAGGCCTCGGGTACGGGTTTGGAAGTCTGCGAGGCGGGATCGGCAAACACGTAAACCAGCTCGCAGCTGATCAGCAGTTCATCGCCGCGGAAGATCGCCCCTGAAAACGCCATGGACGAATTGCCGATGCGCGCGCACTTGAGCGCCACGTCGATCTGCTCGTCAAAACGCGCCGAGCCGTGGTATTCCACGGTCGCTTTCTTGACGTAGAGGTCACCGTCCAACTGCACCATGGCCTCTTCATACGGCAGGGCCAGCGCGCGCCAGTAGTCGGTGATGGCCGTGTCGAAGTACATCAGGTAATGCGCGTTAAACACGATTTTTTGCATGTCCACCTCGGCCCAGCGCACGCGCAGGCGGTGGAAAAAGCGGAAGTCCTGTCGTTTCATGCTTGTCGTCTCCTTAGGGATCCAGCCCGAAGGCGCCGCGCAGCGCCGCCGCCGCATCGGCCTGGGCGCGCCTGGCCTCGGGAATGATGCGGCCCATCTTGATGAATTCGTGCGTGACGCCGCGGTAAATCTCCAGGTCCACCGCCACGCCGGCCGTGCGCAGCTTGTCGGCGTACATCACGCCCTCGTCGACCAGCGGGTCGCATTCGGCCAGGCCCACCCAGGCCGTGGCGACGCCATCCACGTCGGGTGCGTTGAGCGGCGCGAAACGCCAGTCGTCGCGGTCCGCCGGGCTGCGTATGTACTGACTGAAGAACCAGCTGATGTCGGCCTCGTCCAGTACAAAGCCCTCGGCGAAGGTTTTGTGCGACGGCGTGTCCTGGTGCGCGGCGCAGCCTGGGTAGATCAGCAACTGCAGGGCCAGCGGCAGGCCGGCGTCACGTGCCAGCACCGCGCACATGGCGGCCAGCGTGCCGCCCGCGCTGTCGCCGCCGACCGCGATGCGTGAGGCATCCAAACCTTGGTCCACAGCGTGGGCGGCGAGCCACTGCAGCGCGTCCCAGGCGTCGTTGGCCGCCGTTGGAAACTTGTGCGCCGGCGCCAGGCGGTAGTCGACCGACACCACCGCGATGCCGRCCAGCAGGCTCAGTTGCCTGCACAGGATGTCATGGGTTGCGACGCTGCCCACCGTGAAGCCGCCGCCGTGAAAGAACAGCAGCACCGGCAGAGCCTGGTCGGACGGCGCATACAGCCGCGCGCCCAGCCATTCGCCGTCGCGCGCGGGAATGCGCAGCTCTTGCACGCGCTCCAGCGCGGGCTTGGGGATTTCCAGCACGCCGGCGCCGGCCTCGTAGGCGGCGCGGGCCTGGTCCGGGGTCAAGGTATGGAACGGCGGGCGATTGGCGCGGGCGATGCGGCTCAGCACGTCGCGCATGGTGGGGGTCAGCAGGGTTTGCGGGTTGGGCGGCATCAGTGAATGGCGGGGTTYAAAACGCGGGCACTATCACCGAGGTGACGGGAATCGGGGTTGGCGTGCGGGGGATTTGGGCGGAATGCCTTGAAAGCCATTAAAGTCAGCGCAAGGATCCGCATAGCCCCACATCGTACAACGCAGAAAGAC
>NZ_JBFUBY010000309.1:0-4512 GCF_056405515.1 Polaromonas sp. P1_G2 | reverse complement strand
GACCAGCGAAGGCGAGCTCACCGAGATCGGCCTGGCGCCCAAGCGGTTCTCCGACAAATCACGAAGTGAGCGGGCGGCGCATTTCGAGCGCGWCAAGGGCAAGGTGAGCTTCAGCGCCAACACGGCTGACGCGCCCTGGATCGCCGGCGCCCAGGATCGCATGAGCTTTTTCTTGCAACTGGCCGGCATGCTGGCGGGCAATCCGGCGGAATTCGTGCCCGGCAACAGCATTACCCTGTACACGGTGGGGCCGACCCAGGCCGACACCTGGACCTTCCTGGTGGAAGCCGAAGAAACCCTCACCGTCTCCGCCGGCAACCTACCGGCGCTAAAACTTTCCCGCAAGCCGCGCGGCGACTTCGACCAGAAGGTGGAAGTCTGGTTTGCGCCATCGCTCGACTATCTGCCGGTCAAGAGCAGGATCACAGAGCAAAACGGGGATTTTGTGGAGCAGTCACTGGACAGTGTGATCCGGCCCTGAGCAAAGCCTGAAAGGCGGCCATCCAGCCCGCGTTGCTGCCACGCACGGTGATGCGCGCTTTATGTGCGGTTTTACACGGTGTAGCGCGTCTTTACCGAACACTTGCAGGCCGTATGGTGCGGACTCTTGAACTTGGCCTCATCGTTGCTATCTGACGATAAAGGACCTCACCATGCAAATGCTTTACGACTCCGATTCTTTTGCCGTGGTTCAGATTCACGCGAACGCACCGGAAGAATCTGCGCCCGCTCCCGCCATCCCCCAGCTGGCCCGCCACGGCTTTGAAATCGTGGACAAACGCTCGGGCAAAGAGGTCTACCTGGACGGCTCCTGGGCAGAAATGTTCCAGCAACGCCTGAGCGCATGGGCACAGAACACACCCACGCAGGAAGAAATCGAAGACACGCTGGAAGGCTATAGCGGGTTGGCCAATACCCCGATGTCGTTGCACTAGCCCCCACGGTCACTCACTTCGTGTAGTTCCCGAGGCCTTGCAGGCCGCGGCTCGTGAGACGCTTCGCCTCTGTCGCCCGTCCAAGCCTGCGCAGGCAGGCTTGGAGCCGCGGGCTCCAGCCCCTCGGGGGCCGCTGCGCCTGAGGCCCGGCAAAGCCGGTTCCTCGGCCCCGGCTTGACCGAAGAATCCCATCACTCCGCCGGCGGGCTTTCACCTTGGGTCGCTGAGCGCTTCTCGTAGATCCAGCGGTACATGGGCTCGGCCAGCAGCAGCACGGCTGCCAGCCGGGTGACGTGAAAGGCCGTGACCACCGGCACACCCAATTGCAAGACCTTGGCCGTGATGGCCATTTCGGCGATGCCGCCTGGTGAAGTTCCGAGCAGCAGCGTGGCCCAGTGCAGGCTGGTGAATTGCGACAGCGACCACGCAAAACCCGCGCACAGCGCAATCATTCCCACCGTGGCCAGCGCCACCGAGCCCAGCCAGCGCGGCGCCATGTGCACAAAGCCGCTGGTGAAACGCACGCCCAGGCTGATGCCGATGACCAGTTGCGCGGCATTGGTCATCCACTGCGGCAGGGCCGACAGCGTGAGGCCGCAGGCCGTCAGCAGCAGCGACACCACCAATGCGCCTATGAACCAGGGGTTGGTGCGCTCCAGCTTGAGCATGGCCCAGCAGCCTATGCCGGTCAGCACGGCGAGCAGGGCCAGTCCCGGCAACTGGACCACACGCGCGCCGGGCAGGGTGGCGTCCAGCCCGTGCAGCCCCGCCCACTGGAAGCCAAAGGGAATGACCAGCGTGACCAGCAACACGCGCAGGCTGTGCGCCGATGCCACCAGGTCGGTCTGCGCGCCGTGACGCTCGGCCATCAGCGTCATTTCAGACGCGGCGCCTATAGGCGCGGCGAAGTAGGTCGTGATGCGCGACAGGCCTTTCACCTGGAAGGGCCCAGGCCCATGGTGCACCCGGTAAAGCCAGGCCCCGAAAGCCAGCCCCAGCGCGAGCGCCCAGACGATGTTCAGCGCAATCGCCCACCACAGTCCCGCCAGCAGGGCGACCACCTGCGGCGTGAAATAAAGCCCCAGCGCGCAGCCGATCACCCACTGCCCGCTGTTGCGCAGCGGTGTCCAGCTGGCCGTCGGGCCGCCCAGCATGGAAACCACGGCGGTCGCCAGCAGCGGGCCTATCATCCAGGGCAAGGGCGTGCGCAGCCAGAGGCACAGCGAGGCCGCGGCCCAGGCGAGCAGCAGCGTCAGGATGACGCGCATGAAAAAGGCGCGGGCAGGCGGGGAAAGAGGCGACATGGCTTGGGGCGCGGCCAACAAAAACCGGGCCGGAAGCATTAGTATCCACCGATGCGCCATTTCCCCACCCTTCGTCCTTCGGCATGGCTGCTGTGCGCCGCCGCGATGGCTTTGGCCGCCGGCTGCGCGGGCCGGCCCGAGGCGCCCATCCTGCAGGCGCCCAGCCTCGACACCGCGCAGACATCCGCGCGCCTGGAGGCCATTCTTCCGGCGGAAATTCTCATCCTGGGCGAGCAGCACGACGCAGCCGAACACCAGCACATCCAGCAACAGGTCGTCGCCCTGCTGGCCGCACGCGGCGCACTGGCCGCCCTGGCGCTGGAAATGGCCGACACCGGCGCCAGCACCTCCGCCCTCAAACCCAGCGCCACCGAGCAGCAAGTGCGCAATGCATTGAACTGGAACGACAAAGGCTGGCCCTGGGCCGCCTACGGCCCAGCCGTGATGACGGCTGTGCGCGCCGGCGTGCCGGTACTGGGCGCCAAYCTGCCACGCGCGCAGATGCAGGCCCGCATGGCGGACCACCAGCTCGATTTGCAGTTACCCGGACCGGCCTTGAAGGCGCAGCAGCAGCTGATACGCATGGGCCACTGCAACCTGCTGCCCGAGAGCCAGGTCACGCCCATGACTCGCCTGCAGATCGCCAAGGACATCACCATGGCCAACACACTGGCCCAGGCCGCGCTGCCCGGAAAAACCGTGCTGCTGCTGGCCGGCAGCGGCCACGCCGACCGCCATCTGGGCGTGCCGCAGCACCTGCCGGCCGATGTCAAGGCCAAGGCCGTCCGCCTGCGCGCCGGCGGCGCCGCGTCAAGCGAGAAAGCCGATGCCTTCGATGCTGTGTGGGAAACGCCCGCGCTGCCCGAAAAAGACTACTGCGAAGGCCTGGACAAAAAACTCGCGCCCAAGAAGTAGGCCCCCACGCTTTTCACTTCGTGTAATGCGCTGCCCCCCGGGGGGGCCGCCCGCCTGCGGCCCGGCAAAGCCGGTTCCGCGCCTCTAGCTGGTCTGGGATGAGAGCCCGCCCTCAACGACGCCTTATGTGGCTTCTTCAGGCGCCTCTAACCGCATCAAGCGTGCTTGCCGATCGCGTCGGCCACCACGTTGACGATGCGGTCTATGTGCTCTTTCTCGACGATGTAGGGCGGGCAGACCACGATGTTGTCKGCCGCCGGCCGCACCAGCACGCCGTGGTGGAAGCAGTCCATGAAGATGTCGTAGGCGCGCTTGCCCGGCGCACCGGCCACAGGCGCCAGTTCCACCGCGCCGGCCAGGCCCAGGGCGCGTATGCCGATCACATTGGGCAGGCCCTTGAGGCCGCTGTGCATCGCGTCGCCCAGCACCTTGCCCATCTGGCCGGAGCGCTCATACAGCTTCTCTTCCTTGAGCAGGTTCAGGGTCGCGATCGCCGCCGCGCAGGCCACGGGATGGCCCGAGTAGGTGTAGCCGTGGAAAAACTCGATGGCATGCTCGGGCGCGCCGCTGTTGGCATTCATCATGCCGTCGTAGATGCGGTCCGAGCAGATCACGCCGCCCAGCGGGATCACGCCGTTGGTCRCGCACTTGGCGAAGTTCAGCATGTCGGGCACCACGCCGTAGTAATCGGCGCCGAAACCCGTGCCCAGGCGGCCAAAGCCGGTGATGACCTCGTCGAAAATCAGCAGGATGCCGTGCTTGTCGCAGATCTCGCGCAAACGCTTGAGGTAACCCTTGGGCGGCAAATACCAGCCGGCGCTGCCGGCGACCGGCTCAACGATGACGGCAGCCACGTTGCTCGGGTCGTGCAGCGGCAGGATGCGGTTTTCCAGCTCCAGCAGCAGGTCTTCTTCCCACACAGGCTCGGCGCCGTTGATGTAGGCGTGGTTGACCGGGTCATGGATGAAACGCATGTGGTCCACGCGCGGCAGCAGCGCGGCGCCGTAGACCTTGCGGTTGGCCGGAATGCCGCCCACGCTCATGCCGCCAAAGCCGACGCCGTGGTAACCCTTCTCGCGGCCTATGAAGATGTTGCGATGGCCCTCGCCGCGCGCGCGGTGGTAGGCCAGCGCGACCTTGAGCGAGGTGTCGGCCGCCTCCGAGCCCGAGTTGCAGAACAGCACCTTGTTGAGGTCGCCGGGCGCTATGCCCGCGATGAGCTCGGCGGCCTTGAAGGCCTGGTCGTTGCTGGCCTGGAAGGCGGTCGCGTAGTCCAGCGTGTCGAGCTGCTTCTTGATGGCGTCGTTGATGGGCTTGCGGTTGTGGCCCGCGCCCACGCACCACAGGCTGGAGATACC
>NZ_JBFUBY010000308.1:0-4547 GCF_056405515.1 Polaromonas sp. P1_G2 | reverse complement strand
GTACCTGGAGCGCGCCGCCCGTCAATGTCTCAGCAGCTTTGTTACCTTGAGGCCGGACAGCCACAGCGCCGCGAAATACAGCACCGCCGACGCCAGCAATACCAGCGCCAGCCAGCCGATGCGTTCCATGGAATGGCTTTTCAGGGCGACCCATCTCACCGCCCCGGCGGCCCACAACAAAAAGGCCGCCAGCAAGGCGCTGGCGCCGCCCACCTGCAGTGCAAACTTGCCCCAACCCGCCACCGGTTTGTAACTTCCGCGTTTCAAAAGCCCCAGCAAAAGCCACAAGGCGTTGACCAACGCGCCAATGGCGATCGACAGCGTCAGGGCCGCATGCTGCAGCACCGGCACCAGAAAATAATTCAGCACCTGCGTGAACACCAGCACGCAGACGGCGATACGCATCGGCGTGCGCATGTCGTGCCGGGCGTAAAAGCCCGGGGCGAGCACCTTGACGGCCACGATGCCTATGAGCCCCACGCCGTAGTTGCTCAACGCCGCCGTCGTGCGCTGCACGTCGAGGTCGCTGAACGCGCCGTAGTGGTACAGCACGGCGACCAGCGGCTGCGAGAACACCAGCAGGGCCACCGCACAGGGCACCGACAGCAGGACCACCAGGCGCAGGCCCCAGTCGAGCATGGCCGAGTAACGCTCCTCATCCTGGCTGCCGCGCGCCGCGGCCAGTTGCGGCATCAGCACAACCCCCAGGGCGACACCCAGCATGGCGGTGGGAAATTCCATGAGACGGTCGGCATAGGTGATCCAGCTCACGCTGCCGGTGGCCAGGTGCGAGGCGATCTGGGTGTTGATGAGCAACGAAATCTGCGCAACGCTCACGCCCAGCAGGGCCGGCAACATCAAGCTCAGCACCTTGCGTGTGCCCGGGTCGTTCCAGGACTGGCTTAGGGCCGCGAAGCTGGCGCCTATCCGCGGCAGCAAGCCCAAACTCCGCAGCGCGGGCAGTTGCAAGCCCAGTTGCAGCAGGCCGCCGACCATCACCCCCACGCATTGGGCGTAGATCGGCTCGATGCCATGCCTGGCAAACCAGGGAGCACCCAGGGTGATGGAGCCGATCAGCGCCACATTCAGCAATACGGGCGAGGCGGCGGGCACGGCAAACCGGCGCCAGGTGTTGAGGACACCGCCGGCCAGCGCGACCAGCGACATGAAACCGATGTAAGGGAACATCCACCGGGTCATTACCACGGCGGCGTTGTAACCCTGCGGCTTCAGGCCGCTCGCCATGGCCCACACCATCAGCGGCGCGGCCAGCACGCCGGCCACGCACAGCAGCACCAGCGTCCAGGTCAGCAAGGTCGCGACGTGGTCGATCAGCTGCTTTGCGCCTTCTTCCCCTTTTTCCGCCTTGCAGGCCGCCAGCACCGGCACAAAAGCCTGGCTGAAAGCCCCCTCGCCGAGTACCCGCCGGAACAGGTTGGGTATCCGGAAGGCGACGTTGAAGGCGTCGGTCATGGCGCTGACGCCAAACACCGAGGCCATCAGCAGGTCCCGGACAAGACCCGTGACGCGCGAAGCCAGGGTCAGCAGGGATACGGTGGAAGCAGCTTTAAAAAGTGACACCCCGGGAGTTTATAGCCCCCACGGTCGTTCACTTCGCGTAACTCCCTGCCCCCCGAGGGGGCCGCTGCGCCTGCGGCCCGGCAAAGCCGGTTCCGCGGCCCCTGCTGATGTAAGTCCTTCCTGGCTAAAACCACCATGTTGGGCCTGAGACCCGGCCGTCGTATAATCCAAGGCTTTGCTGCAACATCCACAGACTCCTCCCCAGGATTAAAGGAATTTATATATGGCTACCGCCAAACCCAAGAAAAAGAACCCGCGCCTTGCATCAGGCCGCAAACGCGTCCGCCAGGACGTCAAACTCAACGCCGCGAACACCTCGCTGCGCTCCAAATACCGCACCGCTGTGAAAAACGTCGAAAAAGCCGTTGCAGCCGGTGACAAAGACAAAGCCAAGGACCTGTTCGCCAAGGCCCAGAGCATTGTGGACACGGTTGCCGACAAAGGCATCTTCCACAAGAACAAGGCAGCGCGCGACAAGAGCCGCCTGTCCGCCAAGGTGAAAGCCCTGGCACTGGCCCCCGCAAAGGCCGCCTAAGCAATTAGGCAAATCGCCCGGTCGGCATCTTCTTCACGAAAATACCGTCCGCCGTTTTGTAGGGTGCGCTGCAGCAAAGCAAAAAAGCCGTCGAAAGACGGCTTTTTTGTTGGGCGCTTCACTTAGACTCGGGCGCAGATGGGGCGCATAGGGACAAACCGCCCTCTTCCACTGTTGTTACTCAACAAGAAAAGGCGGCTCATGCGCGCACTCGTTCTGCCGGCCCTCATCGCGGCCAGTCTGGGCACCGGCCATGCCGCCGACGACGAAATCTTCGACTTCAACGAATTGCTCAATCCCGGCACCATCAGCCAGGCGGAATGCAACGCCAAGCAGGATGCCGTCTGGGTGGAAACGCAGTGGCGTRAACAGGGTGCCGCCGAACGCACAGCCAAAGGCTGCATTCGCTACTTTCCCAGCGCCAATGCGCTCGGCGCGGAAACCGCCGTGCTCTTCATGCATGGCGACGTCCTGAGCGGCGGCATGGCGCAGGCCAGGGATGCCTATGTCAAGTCCGCAAGCCGGAGCCTGCAGATCGCGCGGTCCGAACGCTCGGCCAAAGAAATCGGCCTGCCGGTGATCCGCATAGGCCGTCCGGGCGCTTACGGCAGCACTGGCGCGAGCCATTTGCGCGAGCGCCGCATGCCGGTCGAAGCCCATCTGACAAACGCGGCGATCGACGCCATCAAGAAAAAATACGGTTATCAGCGCATCCAGCTGACAGGCCTGAGCGGCGGTGGCGGGCTGGTGGGCGCGGCACTGACGCTGGGCCGCACGGACATCGATTGCGCAGTGGTCGCCAGCGGCGCGGTGAGCATGAAGACGCGGGCCCGCCTGCTCGGCAGCAAGGAAGCCCAGCGCGGGTTGGACCAGACGGGACAGCCGCTGTCGGCGGTGTACGACCCGATAGACCACATCGGCGGCGTCAAGCCGGACGGCCGGCGCCGTGTGTTTGTATTAGGCGACCCGCAGGACTCGGCAGTGGCCTTTGAGTCACAGCAGGAGTTCCAGCAAAAGCTGATGGCGGCCGGAACGCCCGCCACCTTGCTGACCGCTCCGGCCTCCGATGCCAAGCATCACCAACTGGGGTCTGAAGCGCTGCTCGTGGCCGCCTGGTGCAAATCCGGCGTGGCGGATGCCCAGATACAGGCTTGGCTGGCCGAAGGAAAAAAGAAATAGGCCGGTGAAGCCGGCCTGCCCTCAGCGAACGGGTGGCTCGGGAATCAGGCAGGCTTCAGCCACCTGTAAATCGTTGTCTTTGGCGAAGTTGATGGCGAAATCCCAGGCCATGGGCTCGGCCTCGCGCAGTTCAGAGTTGACGACCACACATTTCACGCCGTTGATGACGGTAGGCACGCACCAGGGGGAATAGGTCAGGTGGCTGCCGGGCTGCGGGCCGCCCGGGCGGAAATGGCTCATCACGCCGCACAGCCTGTCGGCCCAGTCGCTGGGCCGGAAGGTTTTGCCGTCGCGGGTAATACCCTGGATGAAGACTTCTTTGGCGGTATTGGAGACCATCGGGTGGAGGGTTTTTTGCGCCGCCCGGCATGGGAAAAGGATGGGAYTCACCCCATGCTGCAGCGCACAACAATTCTAGCTTAACTCGGACTCTTATATAAGACTTGGCAGATAAATTTTCAATGGGGACCATAGCGGGGAGGTGCCGGGCGCCGGCATCGCAGCAATGCACAAACGTCACAAAAGCCCGCAAAGTCTGCGCCTAAAATCAGCCCAGGCCCGCATCATTCGCTGCGGGCCTCGGATTTTCCGCACTGTTACAGCCTTTGTTCCGGAGTTTTCCATGACCGCAGCCCTGCCCAAGCACATCGAAGCCGCCTCTCCCCACGTGATGAACACCTACGGCCGCCTGCCCATTGCGCTGGACCACGGCCAGGGCTGCCGCGTCTGGGACGTCAACGGCAAGGCTTACCTTGACGCTCTGGGCGGCATCGCCGTCAACACCCTGGGCCACAACCACCCCAAGCTGGTGCCGGCCCTGCAGGAGCAGATCACCAAGCTCATCCACACCTCCAACTACTACCATGTGCCGCTGCAGGAAGCCCTGGCAGCCAAACTGGTGGAGCTGTCGGGCCTGGAAAACGTGTTTTTCTGCTCCACCGGCCTGGAAGCCAATGAGGCCGCGCTCAAGCTGGCGCGCAAGTTCGGCCACGACAAGGGCATTGAGCGCCCGGAAATCGTGGTCTATGAAAAAGCCTTCCACGGCCGCAGCATCGCCACGCTGAGCGCCACCGGCAACCCCAAGGTGCAGGCCGGCTTCGGCCCGCTGGTCGAGGGTTTTATCCGCGTGCCGCTGAACAACATCGACGCGCTGAAGGCCGCCACCGCCAACAACCCTAATGTCGTCGCCGTGTTCTTTGAGGCCATCCAGGGCGAAGGCGGCATCAACAGCATGAAGGACGAGTACCTGCGC
>NZ_JBFUBY010000307.1:0-4554 GCF_056405515.1 Polaromonas sp. P1_G2 | reverse complement strand
GGCGTGAAGCGTGCCTGCGTCAAGGCAATGCCATAAGCCAGAAAGTTGACTTGATACCGAAGCGCCGCCGTCTGAAATTGATCGCGTTGCTCGAATCCCGAAAACTCATCGAAAGGTTGCAGAGCTCTATCGAGGGCGAACCTCACACGCTGCAGATGCGCCAACGACATTTCTGGTTTTTGTCTTGATGGTTGGGCTGTGAAGATCGTGTCCAATCGAGCCGTTTGCCGGACCAGGTAATCGTTATCGATGCGCCTTTGCCGGCCTGAAAACATGAACCAGCCCAGCATCAACAGGCAGCCCGCCGCAGCAGACAGCGCGAGCACGTAGTACACATTAAGGACCACGCCTGGCTGAATTGCACCATGGTTCATGCTCGCGGCCCAAAACGCCGAACCGAGCCATACCAACGGAGGCAGCAATACATTGCCCGTGCCAAACCAGACCAATAGCGCAAACGCCAAGGCACCCACCGAACACAACCAGACGGCTAAATGACCTATGCCACTGCCTGTGCAAATATCAGCATGCGCCAGAAATCCACCGCCCGGCACCATCAACCCCAAGCCGAAAATCTGCAAGGCATCGTGATGCGCGAAAAGCAGCAAAGCCGAGCCGCCCGTAATGAGCAGCAGATACAGTTTTAGAAGCCGGACAGTCTTTCTTGTCGTTACCGGACCGAAAATTCGTGTGTGTGGCGGAAGAGTAGCGACGCTACGGATTGAACTCACAGACCGGCCTTTCTTCGAAATGAAGCATCAGATTGATGCACTCGACTTTCGACAGGTGCAGTCTGATACGCGTCTGTGAGGTCTTGATGAGCTATATGAAGTTGAGGTGAAGTCGCCTGCCAGACGGCCATTTACGTTGCGGAACATCGACCCAATCGCCCGTTTTGAGTTGCAGGTGTGTGGAGGTCAGGCTTCAGCGCAATTCGCATGAAAGTTCTCTTCCGTGTGCAGAAGATGACTAATCTCGGACGCTCTGAACAGTACGCTGGTAGCGACCCTGCCCATTATCAAATCTTGAGGCGCTCGATCACGGAGTTCGTACTTTGAGCCGAACAATAAAAAACCGCTCTCGGATTCCTCCGGAGCGGTTTTTAAGAGGTATCGACCTGAAACCAGGCCGGTATGCAACGCCAGGTCAGGCGCGGGCGGCGCGCAGCTTCATCGAAAACTCACGCAGGGCGGCAATGCCGCTCTCTTCCGCACGATGGCACCAAGCTTGCAAGTCGGTTGCAAGCTGCTCGCGGGAGGCAGAGGTGCTCATCCACATCTGGCGCAGCTCTTCGCGCATGGTGACCATCTTGTCGAGCACGGGGTGCTCGGCACGGGCTTGGGCCAACTGCGGCTTGGCGGCCGCGGGCACCTTGTCGTCGTCGCGGTGCAGCCAGCGATTGGCCGCGCGCAGCACGGAGACGTCGGCTTTTTTCGCCTTCAGCACTTCGATCTCGGCCTTGCCGGCACGGCGCAGTTCGCGTGCAAAACCGGCCATCACTTCGTAGCGGTGGGCGATCAGCGCTTCCAGCGTTTTTTCGTCAGCCACGGGCTGGATGGAACCCAGCTGGAGCTTGGGCGGAACCTTCTTCACGGAAGCCAGGCCGACCTTTTCCAGGGCGCGGATGTAGATCCAGCCGATGTCGAATTCGTAGGGCTTGACCGAGAACTTGGCCGAGGTCGGGTAGGTGTGGTGGTTGTTGTGCAACTCTTCGCCGCCAATCATGATGCCCCAGGGCGAAATATTGGTGCTGGCGTCGGGCGCCTCAAAGTTGCGATAACCCCAGTAGTGGCCGATGCCGTTGATGATGCCGGCCGCCGTCACGGGAATCCAGGCCATCTGCACGGCCCAGACCGCCAAACCGGCTACGCCGAAGAAGGCCAGGTCGATGATCATCATCAGGCCAACGCCCTGCCAGCTGTAGCGGGAATAGACATTGCGCTCCATCCAGTCGTTCGGCGTGCCATGGCCGTACTTGGTCATGGTTTCCTTGTTCTTGCTTTCGGCGCGATACAGTTCGGCGCCTTCCCAGAACACCTTCTTGATACCGTGCGCCTGGGGGCTGTGCGGATCTTCCAGCGTTTCGCACTTGGCGTGGTGCTTGCGGTGAATGGACACCCATTCCTTGGTCACCTGGCCCGTGCCCAGCCAAAGCCAGAAGCGGAAGAAATGCGAGGGAATCGCGTGCAGGTCCATGGCGCGGTGCGCTTGATGGCGGTGCAGGTAAATCGTCACGCTGGCGATGGTGATGTGGGTGGTCACCAGGGCGTACAGCACGATCTGCCACCAGCTGGCGGCGAGCAATCCATTTGCCAGCCAGTCGAGGGCGGCATCAAACAAAATCATAAAAGTCCTTTAAACAAGCTGCGCCAGCGCCATCCAAATTTGTCTCCGGGCGCTGCACCAGACGAGGCTCTATTGTAAGGTGAACCCCCATAAATACCAAGTCACTTGAGGCATAGGGCCGACGGTCAAATCGGTGCGAAAAGTCACGAATGAATATGTAACATCAGCCTATCTGTCGTCATTTGCTGGCAAAAATATCAGGACTTTTGCCAAACCGCCGCGAAAAACCCGTCAGTCTTGTGCAAGTAGGGCCAGAGGCGAAGGTAGGGGCCGCGGCACAGTTTTTCCGCATGTTCCACCCCCAGATGGGTCAATAAAGGCCCGGTTTCAAGGACGTTGAACCCCGTATTGGCCGCGCTGAAGGCTTCGGCAATCGCCTCGTTTTCTTCGCGCAAAACGCTGCAGGTGGCATAAACCAACCGGCCACCGGGCTTTAAAAGCCGCGCGGCGCTCTGCAAAATCGCGGTTTGTTTGGCCCTGAGCTCTTCAATCGCCTTGGGGTTTTGCCGCCATTTGAGGTCGGGGTTGCGCCGCAAGGTGCCCAGGCCCGAGCACGGCGCGTCGACCAGCACGCGGTCTATCTTGCCGGCCAGGCGCTTGATACGGTCGTCGCGTTCATGGGCAATGGCCACCGGGTGCACATTGGACAGCCCGCTGCGCGCCAGCCGGGGCTTGAGCGCATCCAGCCTGTGACCGGAGGTGTCAAAGGCATACAGCCGCCCGGTGTTGCGCATGGATGCGCCCAGGGCCAGCGTCTTGCCGCCGGCGCCGGCGCAAAAATCAACCACCATCTCCCCGCGCTTGGCGTCCACCAGCAGAGCCAGCAGTTGCGAACCTTCGTCCTGCACCTCGATGGCGCCGCGGGTGAAAGCGTCCAGCTTGGCCAGCTGGGGCTTGCCGTCGATGCGCAGGCCCCAGGGCGAATACGGTGTGGCGACGGTTTTGATCGCCGCTTTCGAGAGCTCTTTCTGGATTTCGGCGCGCTTGTCCTTCAGCGTGTTGACGCGCAAGTCCAGCCCGGCAGGGGCATTGAGGCTTTCCACCAGCGGCCAGAAATCGTCGCCCAGTTGCTCCTTGAGCGGCTCTACCAGCCACTGCGGCAGGTTGTGGCGGTGCAATTCCATCAGGTCGGCCGGCTTGACCTGGTCGCAGCGCGCCAGCCAGTCTTTCTCCTGGTCGGTCAGCGCGCCCAGCAGGAAGTCGCGGTCGGCCGCAAAGCCGAGGATGGCCAGCCGCCGTTCCGGCGCGCCGCTGCCGTGCTGGGCCAGGTAGGTGTAGAGGTTTTTCTTGCGCAGCACGCCGTAAACCGTTTCGGCCACGGTGGCGCGCTCGCGCGGGCCGAGGCGGTAGTCGCGGAAATAGCGCGACACCACCATGTCGGCGGGATGATCAAATTTAAGGACCTGCTTGAGAAGCTCGGAACAACTGTCGAGTAAGGCTTTAGGATGCATAGCCTCCATTGTCCCACTCCGGTCTTGCCACACCCTTTTTTAATACCCTTCATAGCCCCCGACTGACATGCCCGAAACCCTCGAAGATGCACTGCCGCCCCTGATCGAAACTCCGCCCGGCCTGTACCGCCACTACAAAGGCATGCTCTACGAGGTGGTCGGCACCGTGCGCCACAGCGAAAGCCTGGAGCCCATGACGCTGTACCGCGCGCTCTACGGTGAAAAAGG
This sequence comes from Polaromonas sp. P1_G2, assembly GCF_056405515.1. Lineage (NCBI taxonomy): Bacteria > Pseudomonadati > Pseudomonadota > Betaproteobacteria > Burkholderiales > Comamonadaceae > Polaromonas > Polaromonas sp. P1_G2. Next base: position 529 of record NZ_JBFUBY010000307.1, on the reverse strand, counting down.
CCTGTGGGTAAGGCCCGCCGCCATGTTCAATGAAGATGTGGTCATCGACGGCGTGAAACAGCCACGATTTGCCCGTCAGCCCGGTCCGGTGCCTCAATAGGCGCCGTCACCGATAATCGTGGGTTATGTCCGAAACCCAAGCTTCCACCGAAATCGAAAAGCAGGTCAAACGCCGCCGCACGTTTGCCATCATCTCCCACCCCGACGCGGGTAAAACCACGCTGACCGAAAAGCTGCTGCTGTTCTCGGGCGCGATCCAGATCGCCGGCAGCGTCAAGGCCCGCAAGGCCGCGCGCCATGCCACCTCCGACTGGATGGAGATCGAAAAGCAGCGCGGCATCTCGGTGGCCAGCTCGGTCATGCAGATGGAATACCGCGACTGCGTTATCAACCTGCTGGACACCCCCGGCCACCAGGATTTCTCGGAGGACACCTACCGCGTGCTGACCGCCGTGGACGCGGCGCTGATGGTGATCGACGCGGCCAACGGTGTCGAGCCGCAGACACGGCGCCTCTTGCAGGTCTGCCG
>NZ_JBFUBY010000306.1:0-4554 GCF_056405515.1 Polaromonas sp. P1_G2 | reverse complement strand
CTCCGCGGCGGCCTGGGCGGCTTTCTGTTGCGCGGCGTCCTTGTTGTCCTTCTGGGCTTCCAGCTTTTTGGCGTCTTCCGCCGCCTTGCGTTTGGCCAGGTCTTCCTTGGCTTTCTTCTCGGCGGCTTTTTGTTTTTCCGCGTCTTTGTCTTTTTTGGCTTGCAGTTCAGCCTTCTGCTTTTCTTTCAGGGCTTCCGCTTCCTTCTGTTCCTGCACCAGCTTGCGCTTCTTCTCCTGCTCCAGCGCGATGTCCACCTTGGGGGCGGGCGGCGGCGTGGGCGTCCTGACTTCCGGGGTGGGTGACGGCGGGGGAGGCGGTGGCGGTGTCGGCACTTCAACTGGTTTGGGCGCGGCCTGCTGCGCCGGCATATTGGTCCACAGCTCGGCCTGGAAAGCGACGTCCGGGGTACTGCGCTTCCAGTTGACGCCCCAGGTCAGGGCGGCGATCAGCAGGACGTGCACCAGCAACGCCAGCGCGAACGCGTGGCCCGACCCCTCGTCCCGGGGCGGAAGAAAGTCGAGGCGGTCTGCGGCGCTGGGCATGGGGCTGGGCGGGCGGCTACTTGTTGCCGGTCTGCACCGACAGGCCCACGCGCGACACRCCGGCTTTTTGCAGGTTGTCCATGACCTGGACCACGGTTTCGTACTTGATGGATTTGTCGGCGCTGATGACCACGGGCACGGCCTGCGCGCCCTCGGCCTTCACGGCCGGCTCCAGCTTCGCGATGTCGGCCGCGACATTGCGCACATTGCTGGGCACGCTGTCGGTCTTGATCTTGATCTGCACGGTTTCGTCCTTGCTGATCAGGATTTGCACTGGGTTCTGCGGCTGGCTGGGTGCCCTGCCGACCTTGGGCAGCGCGATCATGCTGGGCGTGATCAGCGGCGCCGTCACCATGAAGATGATGAGCAGCACCAGCATGACGTCGATGAAGGGCACCATGTTGATCTCGCTGATGGTGCGCCGGTTGCGGCCGCGGCGGGAATTGACTGCTGGCATGGCGGTCTCCTTACCAGTCAATGACCTGAGGGTGATTGGGCGCCGAGGTTGCGCTGCAGGATGTTGGAGAACTCTTCGATGAAGGTTTCCAGCCGGTTGGCGACGCGGTCTATGTCGTGCGAGAAGCGGTTATAGGCGACGACGGCCGGGATGGCCGCGAACAGGCCGATGGCGGTGGCGACCAGCGCCTCGGCGATGCCGGGCGCCACCGTGGMCAGCGTGACCTGCTCCAGGGCCGCCAGGCCGGTGAAGGCGTGCATGATGCCCCAGACGGTGCCGAACAGGCCGACGTAAGGCGAGACCGAACCGACGGTGGCCAGGAAGGACAGGTTGGCCTCGATGGCGTCGAGCTCACGCTGGTAACTGGCGCGCATGGCGCGGCGCGCGCCGTCCAGCAGGGTGCCGGGGTCGGTGATGTGGCGTTCGCGGAGCTTCTGGTATTCACGCATGCCGCTGGCGAAAATCCGTTCCATGGGGCCTGAGTGCTTGGCGTTTTGCGCGGCGCCGGAAAACAGGTCGTTCAGGCTGGTGCCCGACCAGAACTCGCGGTCGAACTCGTCGTTGAGCGTCTGCACTTTGTTGAGCGCGATGACCTTGCGGAAGATCGCGGCCCAACTGGCGATGGACACGCCGACCAGCAGCGCCACGACGGCCTGAACGACCCAGCTGGCATTGAGGATGAGGCTGACGATGGACAAGTCTTGGTTCATGTTGTGGCCGTATCGTGTTTTAAGCTGTCAAGAATGGAAGCCGGAATGCGCCGTGGCTGCAGGCTGGCGGCGTCAACCCACCCAATGCGTATGCTGCCTTCGCAAAGTAAAGGCGCCGGTTGTGCCGGCGTCTGCTCTGTTTTTAATAGCACCTGCTGGCTGATTATCATGGACGCGCGGCCGGCTTCGACCAGGCTTGCCGTAACAATCAGTTCATCGTCCAGGCGGGCGGAACGATGGTAACGGACGCTGGTTTCCGCCACCACGAAAATGCCGCCGGTATTTTCCCGCAGGCGCTGCTGTTCAATACCCAAAGATCTGAGCCATTCGGTGCGCGAACGTTCAAAAAATTTCAGGTAGTTCGCGTAAAAAACAATGCCGCCCGCATCGGTGTCTTCCCAATAGACCCTGAGGGGCCAACTGAAAACCCGCGCGGCCGGCTTCATGCCAGCACCGCCTTGAGCCGGGCCACGGCCTCGTGCAATTGCGCCATGGAATTGGCGGTGGAAAAGCGCACGAACTGCTCGGGCGCGGCATGGCCGAAATCGCGGCCCGGCGTGACGGCCAGATGGGCGCGCTTCATGAGTTCGAAAGCGAAGTCCCAGCTGCCGCTGACGCCCAGACGCGCGGCGGCCTGGGTGCAGTCGGCATAGGCATAGAAGGCGCCGTCGGGCATCACCGGCACCGTGAGGCCCAGGCGATTCAGTTCGGGGATGAAGTAGTCGCGGCGCGCCTTGAATTCGGCGCGTCGGCGCTCGTACTCTTGCAGGCTCTCGGCTTCGAAGCAGGCCAGCGCCGCATGCTGGGCCACGGTGCTGGGGCAGATGAACAGGTTTTGCGCGATGCGTTCGATCACGGGCGCCAGCGCCTCGGGCACCACCAGCCAGCCCAGGCGCCAGCCGGTCATGTTGAAGTATTTGCTGAAGCTGTTGATGCTGATCACGCTTTGGCCCAGTTCGCCGGGCATGGCCAGGGCGGAGTGGCCGAAGTGCTCTTCGTAGCTCAGGCCCAGGTAGATCTCGTCGATCAGCGTGATGCCGCCGCGGCCGTGCACGAATTCGTGGATGCGCTGCAGTTCTTCGGGCGCGATCGAGGTGCCGGTCGGGTTGGAAGGCGAGGCCAGCAGCACGCCGCGCGTCTGCGGCTGCCAGGCCGCTTCGACCTTCTCGCGGGTCAGCTGGAAGCGTTCGGCCGCGGTGGTCGGCACCAGCACCGCATTGCCTTCGGCGGCGCTGACGAAATGCCGGTTGCAGGGGTAGCTGGGGTCGGGCATCAGGATTTCATCGCCGGCCTCGATGAGCGCCAGGCAGGCCAGCTGCAGCGCGGCCGAGGCGCCCGCCGTGATGATGATGCGGCCGGGCGCAACGTCGGCGCCGAAGCGCGAGGCGTACCAGGCGCTGATGCGTTCGCGTAGCGCCGGCAGGCCGGTGGCCTGGGTGTACTGTGTGTTGCCCTGCCAGATCGCGCGGGCCGCGGCCTCCTGCACCAAGGGCGGCGCGGTGAAGTCCGGCTCGCCGATGTTCAGGAAGATCATGGGCCGGTCGCTGTGGGCGAACTCCTGCGCCAGCGCCGAGGCTGCCTTGGCAACCTCCATGACATAAAACGGCTCGATGCGTTGAGCCCGCCGGGCGATTCTCACGTCGGGCGCTTTCACCGGGGGGATTGTTTGGCTTTGTCGGCGGCGACTTCCGCGGCGCGAAGGGAGGGCGCCATCTTGTTGAGCACGCCGTTGACGTATTTGTGGCCGTCGGTGCCGCCGAAGGCCTTGGCCAGTTCGATGCACTCATTGATGACGACGCGCCAGGGCACATCGAGGCAGTGGGTGAACTCGTAGGCGCCTATCCAGAGCACCGCATGCTCGATCGGCGAGATCTCGGCCATGGGCCGGTCCAGCAGCGGGGTGATGCCGGYGTCCAGCGATTTCGCGTCCGCGATGCAGCCGTGCAGCAGGGCGTCGTAGTGGGCCGAATCGGCTTTGTGAAAGCCCACCAGGTCGCGGGTGAAGGCATCGATGGAGTCGGCCTCGTTGCGGCCGACCAGGTGCTGATAAAGGGCCTGCAGGGCGAATTCGCGCGCGCGGGTGCGCGCCGATTTGTCGGCGGCTTTTTTGACGCCGGTGTCGGTCAGGCCGGTACGGGTCTGCGGCGGGCGTTTGGGTTTGATGATGGGATCAGCCATGAAAAATGCCAGTCAGGGTTAAAGGTGGGAGCAGGCGCTCAGGCAATTTCATTGATCAGGTTGGCCATTTCGACGGCGACGCGGGCGGCATCGCGGCCTTTTTCGACCTGCCGGGCCTGGGCCTGGGCGAGGTTCTCGGTCGTCAGGATGGCGTTGGCGATGGGCAGCTGGTAGTCCAGCGCCAGGCGCGTGACGGCGGAGCCGCTTTCGTTGGCCACCAGCTCGAAGTGGTAGGTTTCGCCGCGGATGATGCAGCCCAGCGCGATCAGCGCGTCGTACTTGTCGCTTTCGGCCAGCGCCTGCAAGGCGCAGGGCACCTCGAGCGCGCCGGGCACCAGGACGTGCCGGATGTTGTCTTCGAGCACGCCCAGGGCGGCGAGCTCGTGCTTGCAGGCCTCGGCCAGGGCGTTGGTGATGCTTTCATTGAAGCGCGCCTGCACGATGCCGATGGAAAGTTTTCTGCCGTCCAGCTTGTCGGCCGTCCCTTTTTCTGCTCCAAACACGGTGATTCCCTTTTGATTGATTTATGAATTTCAGGCGAGGTGACGCAAACGTCAGTCCCGGGTGATGTAGCCGACGATCTCCAGGCCGTAGCCCGTCATGCTGGGCATGCGGCGCGGGTTGCCCATGAGGTTCATGCGGTGCACGCCGCATTCGCGCAGGATC
>NZ_JBFUBY010000305.1:0-4595 GCF_056405515.1 Polaromonas sp. P1_G2 | reverse complement strand
CTCAACCTGTCTATGCCTTTTGAGCGTTCCCCATGGCCTCCGACAGGTTCAGGGCGCCCTTGAACTGCTCTCCCCGTCATGAAATTCCGCTTTCCCATCGTCATCATTGACGAAGATTTTCGTTCCGAAAATACCTCCGGCCTGGGTATCCGCGCGCTGGCGCAGGCCATTGAAAGCGAGGGCTTCGAGGTACTGGGCGTCACCAGCTACGGCGACCTCTCGCAGTTCGCCCAGCAGCAAAGCCGGGCCAGCGCCTTTATTTTGTCGATCGACGACGAAGAGTTCTCGCCCGGGCCCGATCTCGACCCCGCAGTGCTGAACCTGCGCAACTTCATCGAAGAGGTGCGCCGCAAGAACCTGGACGTGCCGATCTATGTCTATGGCGAGACCAAGACCTCGCGCCACATCCCCAACGACATCCTGCGTGAGCTGCACGGCTTCATCCACATGTTCGAGGACACGCCCGAGTTCGTGGCGCGCCACATCCTGCGGGAGGCCAAGAGCTACCTGGAAGGCGTGCAGCCGCCGTTTTTCAAGGCCTTGCTCGACTACGCCGAGGACGGCTCCTATTCCTGGCACTGCCCCGGCCATTCGGGCGGCGTCGCTTTCCTCAAAAGCCCCGTCGGGCAGATGTTCCACCAGTTCTTCGGCGAGAACATGCTGCGCGCCGACGTCTGCAACGCCGTGGAAGAGCTTGGCCAGCTGCTGGACCACGACGGCGCCATCGGCGCCAGCGAGCGCAACGCCGCGCGCATCTTCAACGCCGACCACTGCTTCTTCGTGACCAACGGCACCTCCACCAGCAACAAGATGGTCTGGCACCACACGGTGGCGCCGGGCGATGTCGTGGTGGTCGACCGCAACTGCCACAAGTCCATCCTGCACGCCATCATCATGACGGGCGCGATCCCGGTGTTTTTGAAGCCAACGCGCAACCATTTCGGCATCATTGGCCCGATTCCGCAAAGCGAGTTTGACCCCGAGGCCATCAAGGCCAAGATACGCGCCAACCCGCTGCTCAAGGGCGTCGACGCCGACAGCGTGAAGCCGCGCGTGCTGACGCTGACGCAGTCGACCTACGACGGCGTGCTTTACAACACCGAAACCATCAAGGGCATGCTCGACGGCTATGTCGACAACCTGCACTTTGACGAGGCCTGGCTGCCGCACGCGGCCTTCCACCCGTTCTACGGCAGTTACCACGCGATGGGCAAGAGCCGCATCCGGCCGAAAAACGCCGTGGTCTACGCCACGCAGTCCATCCACAAGCTGCTGGCCGGCATCAGCCAGGCCAGCCACGTGCTGGTGCAGGACTCGCAGAACACCAAGCTCGACAGGCACCTCTTCAACGAGGCCTACCTGATGCACACCTCCACCTCTCCGCAGTACAGCATCATTGCCAGCTGCGACGTGGCCGCCGCCATGATGGAGCCTCCCGGCGGCACGGCGCTGGTCGAGGAAAGCATTGCCGAGGCGCTGGATTTCCGCCGCGCCATGCGCAAGATCGATCAGGAATACGGCACCGACTGGTGGTTCAAGGTCTGGGGCCCGGACAAGCTGGTCGAAGAGGGCATAGGCGAGTCGCAGGACTGGATCATCAAGGGCGAGTCGCGCAGCGCCAAGACAGCGAAGAACGGCGCCAACAACTGGCACGGTTTCGGCCAGATGGCCACCGGCTTCAACATGCTGGACCCGATCAAGTCCACCATCGTCACGCCGGGCCTGGACCTGAACGGCAAGTTCGCGAAGACCGGCATCCCGGCCAGCATCGTGACCAAGTTCCTGGCAGAGCATGGCGTGATCGTCGAGAAAACCGGCCTCTACAGTTTCTTCATCATGTTCACTATCGGCATCACCAAAGGCCGCTGGAACACGCTGCTGACGGCGCTGCAGCAGTTCAAGGACGACTACGACAAGAACCAGCCGATGTGGCGCATCCTGCCCGAGTTCTGCCAGAAGTACCCCAAATATGAGCGCATGGGCCTGGCCGACTTGTGCCAGCACATCCATACGCTGTACGCCAAATACGACATCGCGCGGCTGACGACCGAGGTCTACCTGAGCGACCTGGCGCCCGCCATGAAGCCCAGCGACGCCTATTCCCACATCGCCCACCGCACGACGGAGCGGGTCGAGATCGACCACCTGGAGGGCCGCATCACCGTGGGCCTGGTCACGCCGTACCCGCCGGGCATCCCGCTGCTGATCCCGGGCGAGGTCTTCAACAAGCGCATCGTCGACTACCTGAAGTTCTCGCGCGAATTCAACGCCCAGTGCCCGGGTTTCGAGACCGACATCCATGGACTCGTCGAAGAGGTCGATGCCAAAGGCAAGACCCGCTACTACGCCGACTGCGTCAAGAAATAGACCCGGTGGTAGGCCCGGAGCCGGGTGCGCACCTGCCCGGCTTAAAGGGCGTCGTCCCGCACCCGCATAAAGCTCGCGAAGCGCGGAATGCCGCTATCGTTCAGGCCGCGAAAACGGTAGGTGACGGTGCTGCCCACGGGCGGCGGGTTCTGGCGCAACTCGTCGCTGAGGCCGCTGCCCAGCTTGAAACGCTGGCCGGTCTTGCCGTCCGCACCCGGAATTTCCACCAGCAGCGCCCCCACCATGCCCGCGTATTTTCCCTGGCCGGGGAGGTGCGCCACCACGCGGGCCTCGTTGTCTTCATGCGGCTTGGCCTTGAGCAGGTCGTCGCTGCGCTGGCCTTTGTAAAACGACGCCCCCCGGTGCAGCATCAGGCCTTCGCCGCCATGCTTGACGGTGGTGGCCAACAGCGCCTGCAGGGCCGCATGGTTGGCCACCTTGGACTGCGCCACGGCGTGCACCCAGGGCTGGTCGATACGGCTCACCACCCCATTCAGCGCGGGAATGCGTTCGCTGAACGGGCCGCCTTGCGCCGGCAGGTCGAACACCATGAAACGCATGGCCCGCCAGGCAGCCGCGTCCGGGCTTTGCTGGCGCACGGTGGACACCGCCCGGGAAAACTGGCCGTGGCCAGCCCACAGTTCGCCGTCAAGCGGAACCTTGGGCCAGCCGGCCGTGAACCAGGCCGGCGCGGCGATGCGTTCTCCGCCACGGGTCAGCAGCTTTTCGCCATCCCAGTAGCCACGCACGCCGTCGTATTTTTCGCTGACCCAGTAGTCGGGCACGGAGGTGCCTGGGCGATAGACCTTGGCGAGCATCAACTCCGGCGCCTGCGAGGCAGCCGCCAAAGCCAGGGCCGAGGTGGGCAAGGCGGGCGTCAGCAGGCCCGCGAGGACCAGCAGCAGGTGCAGCGCCTTCAGGCGGAAAAATGCCGCCGGGGCAGAAGCGCGAGAGGAGGGAATCCGGAATTGATGCTGAGTCGCCATAGTATTGTTGACTTTGAGCTGTATGAATGTACAGTCTATAGTCCCGTGCCGGACGCTGCAAGCGTCCCTTCAGCAAACTGTTGAGGGCGCGCCACATGCGCGTGGTTCCCTTCCAGATTATTGAGAAAAAAGGATGCAAAACATGACTCACCAAGGAAGTTGCCATTGCGGAAGGATTGCCTTCGAGGTTGAAGGCGAACCCGCCGGCGCGCTGGCCTGCAATTGCTCCATGTGCTCGCGCAAGGGATCGCTGCTCTGGTTTGTTCCGCACGAGCAGTTGCGCCTGCTGACTCCCGACGAGAACGCCAGCACCTATTTGTTCAACAAGCACCTCATCCGCCACCGGTTTTGCCCCACCTGCGGCATCCACCCTTATGGCGAGGGCACAGGCCCGGATGGCAAGCGCATGGCGGCCATCAACCTGCGCTGCGTGCAGGACCTGGACCTCGCCGCCATTCCCGTCCAGCACTTTAACGGGCGGGCTTCCTAGCCAATAATCAGCAGACTCGAAGCCGCCTGCTCGCGAGCTTTGTCCCGTGGACTTTTCACCCCGAGGAACCATGACCTCCAGCGATATCGAATCCATAGAGCGCGCCACCTTGGCCGCGGTGTCTCCCGAAGCCGTGGAGGAATTCCAGGGCTGGCTCCTGCCTTTTGACAGCGGCACCGTCAGCCGGGCGCATAGCGCCGTGCCGCTGCGCCACCTACCGGCCGACGAGGGCCTGGTCGACCAGGTCGAAGCGCGTTATCGGGCGCGCGGCCTGCGCACGGTGTTCCGCCTGGCCAATGAGGCCTGCTTCGACGGCCTGCGGCAGGAACTGTTGCGGCGCGGCTACCAGGCCGGGAAACCGGTGCTGGTTCAGGTGGCGACTGTCCAGGCCATGCGCGCGGCCAGTGCGGCTGCGCCCGCCGAAACTGCCGATGCGCCCGATGCCGCGTGGGCGGCGCTGTTCCTGGCCGAAGGTTTTGACCCGGTGGACGGCGCGAGCCGCGTCAAGGCCTTGAGCCGCGCCCGCGGTTCGGTCTATGCCAGCGTCCGCGAGAACGGCAAAACCGTGGCCGCGGGCGCCGGCGCGTTCAGCCATGGCTGGTCCAGCGTGCACGGCATGCGCACCGACCAGGCTTGCAGGGGCAGGGGACTGGCCGGGCGCGTGCTGGCGGGGATCGCCGGGGTGGCGGAGCAGCGCGGCATCACACGGGCGTTTTTGCAGGTCGAAGATGTCAATGCCCCGGCGCTGGCGC
>NZ_JBFUBY010000304.1:0-4616 GCF_056405515.1 Polaromonas sp. P1_G2 | reverse complement strand
GCCCGATAGTGCCGACAGCAGGCAACCCGCCATGATGGTCACGTAGCCCAGCCCGCCCTTGACGTGGCCGACCAGCGCCATCGCCAGGTTGACGATGCGGCGCGACAGGCCGCCGACGTTCATGATCTCGCCGGCCAGCATGAAGAAGGGCACGGCCAGCAACGGGAAGCTGTCGGCGCCGCCGACCAGGTTCTGCGCCAGGATCTGCGCGTCGAACAGTTGCAGGTGCCACATCAGGGCGACACCGCTGGCCAGCAGCGCAAACGCGATGGGAATGCCCAGGGCCATGGCGGCCAGCAGCGAGCCGATGAAAATGAAGATGGTCATGGCCGTGCTCCCACGGTGTTGTCCGGCTGGCGCGCATCGTCCAGCACCTGCTTGAGCTGCACGGCCTCTTCCGACTCCTGCACCATGACCAGTTCGTCCTCCGACAGCTGGCCGGTGATGACCTTCCACAAATCCAGCAGCAGCAGGCCGCACGCAAGCACGCCGAACACGAGACCCGAGAGGTAGACGATGGACATGGACCAGCCGGTCGTCGGCGCCGTGACGTCCCAGTTGATCTTGACCTGCTCCCAGCTGCCCATGGCCAGCAGCACCACGATGAAGATCATCAGTGCGTGGCCGATGATGAGGCAGATCTTTTTGCCGATGACCGGCAGCCGCCCCACCACCATGTCGATGCCGAGGTGGCCGTGTTCACGCAGTGCGACCAGCGCTCCGAGAAAGGTGCCCCAGATGAACAGCCAGCGTGACAGCTCTTCGGACACCGTGATGCCCGAGTTGAAGCCGTAGCGCAACACGACGTTGCCGAACACCAGCACGACCATGATGGCCAGGCCGAGGGCGATGAGGAACTCAATGCCTTTGCAGGCCTTGTCGACGAACTTGTCCATGTCAGTTTTGCACGATGGGGGCCTGCGCTTCGCGCGCGATGTCGGTCACGACCCGAAGGCCCTGCAGGTAGGAGCGCGGGCCGAAGCCCTGGATCGTGCCCTTCACCGCCGGCGAGATGATCGAGTGGTGGCGCCAGGGCTCACGTGTCGCGAGGTTCGACATGTGCACCTCGACCACCGGGAAGGGCATGGCCTTGATCGCGTCATGCAGCGGCACGCCGTGCTGCGTTAAGCCGGCAGGGTTGACCAGCGCGCCCTGCGCCGTGTCGATGTGCTGGTGCAGGAAATCAATCAACGCCCCTTCGTGGTTCGACTGGATGGTTGCTAGCGTCACGCCCAGCTCTCCGGCCAGTGTTGCCAGCATGTCGTTGATCTGTGCGAGCGTCGTGGTGCCGTAGATGTGGGGTTCGCGGCGGCCGAACAGGTTCAGGTTCGGCCCGTGGAGCACAAGTATTTTCATGGCAGTCAGAACTTCGACACGCGTTCCAGCTCGGACTTGAAGAGGGCCACGATGGCCGGGTCATACGCGGCGGAGAACTTCTCGTAGACGGGACGCACGTCGGCGCGCATCTTGGCCAGCTCGGCGGGCGGAACGTCGTTGTAGAGCATGCCCTTGGCCGTGAGCTCGCCCAGGGCCTTGGCCGAGACTTCACGGCTGACCACGCGCTGCCAGTTTTGGGCTTCGATGGCGGCGTCCTGCAGGATTTTGTGCTCGGTCGCCGAGAGCTTGTCCCAGAAGCGCTTGCTGATCTGGATCGGGTTGGTGGCATAGACGTGGTTGGTGCCGCTCACGTACTTCTGCACTTCATAGAACTTGCTCGAGGCAATCACCGCGAAGGGGTTTTCCTGGCCATCCACAGCCTTGCTTTCGAGCGCGCCGTACAGCTCGGCAAAGGGCATAGGCACCGGGTTGGCCTTGAAGGTCTTGAAGGTTTCCAGGAACACCGGGTTCGGGATCACGCGCAGCTTCAGGCCTTCCAGGTCGGCGCCCTTCATGATGGGGCGCTTGCTGTTGGTGACGTTGCGAAAGCCCAGGTCGAAGAAGCCCAGCACGATCACGCCCTTTTCAGGCAGTTTGGCGGTGAGCATCTTGCCCAGGGGGCCGTCGACCAGCGCGTCAGCCTGTTTCGCATTGGCGAAGAGGAAGGGAAAATCGAGCAGGCCGAATTCCTTGACGATGCCGTTCAGCGACGTCGTCGAGGCCACCAGCATTTCCTGCACGCCACCCTGCAGCGCGGATTGCTGCTGCAGCTCGTTGCCGAGCTGGGAGGCCGCGAATTCCTGCACCTTGATCTTGCCGCCGCTCTTGGCGGCGACGATCTCGGCGAACTTGCGCACGCCCAGGCTGGTCGGGTGGTCGGGGTTGTTCAGGTGGCCGAACTTGATGGTGCGTTCCTGGATGTCCTGGGCCATGGCGGTGGTCGAGAGGCCCAACAGGGCGGCTGCGGCCAGGGCGAGGGTGCGGCGGGTGAAGCGAAGTGAGGGCATCGGCGTCATGGAAGGTTCCTTTTGTCTCGGATTTGAATAGTGGAAAGTGAGCGGACGGGCAGCGCCGATACGCGCGCCACCCTCAGGGCAGGCTGGATCATCAATCAATGTGGAAAGTCTTTCCATTATGGAAAACCATTATCATTCCGTGATTGGCCCGGCCGCAAAGGCGTGGCCAAATAGCGCCATGCCTTTGCCTGAACACGTCATTTCTCCATGAGCACCCTTCTCGAACGAAGCTTCAAAACCCTGGAGCATCTGGCCGTGCACCCCGAGGGGCAAACCGTCTCCATGCTTGCCGCCACGCTCGACATGCCGCTCAGCGCCACCCACCGGCTGCTGGCCGAGCTGTGCCGCTGCGGTTATGTGCGCCAGGTGCGTGAGCAGGGCGAATACGTTTTGACCATCAAGCTCGTGTCGCTGGGCCTGGGCTTTTTGAGCGCGTCGGGCGTGGTTGATGTGGCGCAGCCGCTGCTCGACAGCCTGGCCGAAGAATCGGGCGAGCTGGTGCGCCTGGCCGTGGTCGACGGTGACGACCTCACCTTTGTCGCCAAGGCTCAGGGCGCACGCCGCGGCCTGCGTTACGACCCCGACATGGGCCTGTCGGTGCGCCTCTCGTGCAGCTCCGCCGGCCACGCCTGGCTGTCGACCCTGAGCGACGAAGAAGCCATGCGGCTGGTAGCGAAACAGGGCTTTGGTTTACCCAAAGACTTCGGCCCCAAGGCCCCCACCACCGTCAAGGCGCTGCTGGCCTATGTGCAGGCAGCACGCAAGCGCGGCTTCAGCATGATCAACGAAGTGTTTGCCCCGCAGATGACGGCCATGGCCGCACCGGTGATGTCACCCACGGGTGCGATAGGCGTGGTCACCATCGCCGGCCCGCTGGTGCGCCTGACCGAGGCGCGCATGGAGGAGTTGTCGGAAGCATTGCTGGACACGGCCGAAAAGATTCGCTCGGCCAGCGGTGCGTCAGCCATGTTCAAGAAGCGGGCCTGAGCAGCGCCCGGGCGGGTCTGACGGCCAAGGAGGCTCACGCCTTGAAGACGGGGATCGTGCCGCTGGCGTTTCGCCGGTCGCCGGCCGCAAGCAGGAGCCGCCGCAAGCGCTCAATGTTGGCCTCACCCTTGGCCAGTGCGTCTGCGGAGGTGTGGACGGAGTAGCTCCCAAGATGCAAATCATGAGGATGGGGTGCCGCGGACCCAATCACGAAGATGGCGTCGCCGGTTGGGCCGGCCTTCAATTTGATCGGCTGGACTGCCTGCTCAAAAATGACCATTTCGCCGGCTTCGGCTGGGGTCTCCTCGATCAAATGACCGCTTGAAACCGCCAGCCAGGCAAGCGGCTCCGTCGAAGGCGGCGTGAACGTCCACTCGGTGCCGGCGGCCAGCCTCACCAGCAGGTAAGTCACACCCTCAGGGGCGCGTGCCGGGCTGCGGACGCCTTCGTAGCTGCCGAGAATCACGTGCGCCGGCCCGGCAGTCGGGACGTGCCTGGCTTCAAGGTACTGACTGTCCACGTTCTCGTGCTCCAGGTCGGAACGCAAGGCAATCCAGAGCTGAAATCCCTTGGCTCCCGGCGTCGTCCCGCCGGACAGCTCTTTGCCGTGCCACACGCCCTTGCCCGCGCGCATCCACTCGAAGCCACCGAAACCGATGTGGCCGGTTCCGTCTGTTGGGTCGTCGAATCTCAGGTCTCCGTCGGTGATGACGGTGATCGTTGCAAGTCCCGAGTGCGGATGAATGGAGAAACCTGCTCGCGGGTCGTGGAGGTCGACGTTAAAAAGGTCGAGAAACACGAAGGGCTTGAGCATGTGACCAAGGTCCGATGGGCTCATCAAGCGGGTGATCGGGCCGTGTGTAGTGCCGCGCGTCCTGAAGGTGACGCGGCGAAAGCTTTCGCCGGCGGAAATCGGCAGGTCGTTGAGGGGGTTCATGGTTTCAGGCCTCATCGGGTTTCGTAGTAGCCGCCGAAGTGTTTGATCGGTGACCAGGCGGGCAGGATCTCGGGCAATGCCGGCGAAAGCGGCTGGTAGTCCTGCGCGCCGTACACCACCCGGCCATCCATGACGGTCAAGACCGAGGCGATGGATTTGATCTGGGATTCCGCAACCTCGAAGTAGTCCCTGTCCAGCAGCACGAAGTCGGCAAGGTGGCCCGGGGCGATCATGCCCAACTCGGATTCGGCATTCATGAACCACGCCGCACCGCGGGTGAAGAGCTTCAGCGCTTCGGC
>NZ_JBFUBY010000303.1:0-4617 GCF_056405515.1 Polaromonas sp. P1_G2 | reverse complement strand
TGCTGGACCAGCGCGACCTGCTGGTCAACCAGCTGGGCCTGCTGGTCGGCACCAAGCTGGTGGTGCAGGACGGCGGCCAGTACAACATCACCATCGGCAACGGCCAGACCCTGGTGCTGGGCGACAGCGCCACCAAACTCGAGGCCGTGCGCTCCGCCGCCGACCCCAGCCGCATCGCCGTCGCGGCGGTGAACGCGGCCGGCCGCGCCGTGGAGCTGCCCGACGGCATGCTCAGCAGCGCCGGCATGCTGGGGGGCCTGCTGCAGTTCCGCAACGAAACCCTGGCGCCCGCGCAGAACGCGCTGGGCCGCATGGCGATTGCGCTGYCGGACGCCTTCAACGCCCAGCACAAGCTCGGCGTCGATTTGAACGGCGCGCTGGGCGGCAACTTTTTCTCGCAGGCCAGCCCCAGCCTGGTGGCGAACAGCCGCAACACCGGCAACCTGGTGATGACGCCTTCGTTCTCGGACAGCAACCAGCTGACCACCAGCGACTACCGCCTCGACGTGGGCGCCGGCCCCAGCTACACGCTGACCCGCCTTTCGGACAACCAGGTCATCCCCATGACCGCGGGTTTCCCGGGCGCCGCGCCCGCCAACACCACGACCTTTGACGGCGTCACGCTCACGCTGGGCAGCGGCGCCGGCGCGCCCGGCGACTCCTTCCTGATCCAGCCGACACGCAGCGGCGCGCGCGACCTCAACGTGCTGGTGACCGACCCGGCCAAAATCGCGGCAGCCTCGCCCATCGTGACCGGCAACACGGCGACCAACCAGGGCAGCGGCAAGATCAGCGCCGGCAAGGTCGACGCGGCCTACCCCGGCACGCCGCTGGCCGCGAAGGTGACGCTCACTTACGACGGCACCACCAACCAGCTGTCGGGTTTCCCGGCTGGCGCCACCGTCACCGTGACGCGCGCCGACGGCACACCCGACCCGGCGAGCCCTTATGTGCCCGGCGCCTCCGTCAACTACACGCCGGGCGCGACCATCAGCTTCAACGGCATCAGCCTGACCATCAGCGGCACGCCTTCCAACGGCGACACCTTCACGGTGGACAAGAACACCGGCGGCATCTCGGACGGCGGCAATGCCCTGCTGCTGGGCGCGTTGCAGAACAAGAAGACCATGGGCAACGGCACGGCCAGCTTCAACGATTCCTATGCCCAGCTGGTCAGCRGCGTCGGCAACAAGGCCAGGCAGATCCAGATCGCCGGCACCGCGCAGACCAGCCTGGCCACGCAGATACGCGGCGCCCAGCAGTCGGTCTCGGGCGTCAACCAGGACGAGGAAACTGCCAACCTGCTGATGTTCCAGCAGATGTACCAAGCCAATGCCAAGGTCATACAGACAGCATCAACGATGTTTGACGCCGTGCTGGGCATCAGCCACTAAGCGCTCACTTACGAGCACAGCACAAGCAAGACAAGCAGCCCACCAGCGCCACCAGGAGTTCATGATGCGTATCAGCACCCAGTCTTTCTACGAACAAAGCCAGACCGCCATGGGCTYGCAGCAAAGCAGCCTGCTGCGCGTGCAGCAGCAGATCGGCGCCATGACCAAAATCCTCGCGCCCTCGGATGACCCGCTGGGCGCCACGCGCGCGCTGGCGGTCTCGCAGTCCATCGCGCTGAACTCCCAGTACGCCACCAGCCGCAAGCAGGCCGAGCAGATGCTCTCGCTGGAAGAGAATTCCTTGCAAAGCGTGACCACCGTGCTGCAGAACATCAAAAGCCTGCTGGTCGAGGCCGGCAACGGCACCATGACCGACGCTGACCGCGGCACCCTGGCCACCACGCTGCAAAGCGCTTTCGACCAGTTGCAGGGCCTGGCCAATACCGACGACGGCAACGGCCAGTTCCTGTTTGCCGGCTTCAAGAGCGGCAGCCCGCCCTTCGTGAAGCAGCCCGACGGCAGCATCCTCTACGCCGGCGACCAGGGCCAGCGCCTGATGCAGGTCGACGTGTCGCGCCAGATGCCCGGCAGCGACGACGGCCGCAGCATCTTCCAGAGCGTGCAGGGCGGGGCGGGGTACGTCAGCGTTGCGCAGGCCGGCAACACCGGCAGCGGCGTGTTCGGCGCGACCTCGGTGGTCGATATTGCCGATGCGAACTACGGCAAGGACTTTGTGATCACCTTCACCACGCCGACCACCTACCAGGTCGACACCAACACCGTGCCGCCGGTGTCCATCGTGCCTTCGACCGCTTTCACCGCGGGCAGCCCCATCCAGTTCGGCGGCCTGCAGCTCAGCATCACCGGCGCCCCCGCGGCCGGCGACAGCTTCCATGCCTCCGCCGCGAAAAACGCCGGCACCGACGTCTTCGCCACCATCAGCGCCGCGATCACCGCTTTACGCTCCCCGGTCGACGGCGCCGGCCCAGGCGCGCAGTCCAAACTGCTCAACGCCCTGAGCACCGCCAACCGGAAAATCACCAACGCCCACGACAACGTGATCACGGTACGCGCCTCGGTCGGCACCCGCCTGCAGGAACTCGACGCCCTGGGCGACACCGGCGACAGCCGCGCCCTCTACGACAAAAGCTACCTCTCAGACCTGCAGGACYTGGACTATGCCAGCGCCATCGCCGAGTTCTACCAGCGCCAGACCGCGCTGCAGGCCAGCCAGCAGACCTTTGTGCGGATTCAGCAGATTGCGTTGTTTAACTACCTGTAGGTGTAGTGTGGGCGGCCGGTTTGGCCCGTTTGGGCGCGGACTTCCTCAGTGCCTGGTACTCGCCGTTGATATCTTCCAGAAACAGCTTGCCTGTTCCAAGGTCTACCAACATGGTGAATCGGCGTTCAAAACGGTTCAGCCTGTCGACATAGACCGTCACGCTCTGGTGGCATCTGCCTTTCCATAACGCCGGTTGATCGATGCCGGGGTCGTTTATGTAGGCGACGTAACCCTCTGGCGTCGCCTGCTTTGCTTCGCGTTGAACGGTTTTGAACGCGTCGGTGCGCTCCACAAGCTTTCGCGCTTTTTGTTGGGCGGCTTCGGAGAAGATGCAAACGGGCTTGGCAGAGGCCTCAGCCGCCGGACTGCCCGCGGCCTTCTCGTTGGGCTTCGCGATTGATGATGCGGCATGCGCAAACAGCAGGAGTGCAAGGGCAATGTTGACGGAGGAAATCCGGCTTCGAAGAACTTCAAACTTCATGCTGCCCCCTCTTTTTGGTCTTCACGCCATCCCGAAAAGCTATCGCATTTCAAGCTCAATGGGGCATCATTCCTTGCCGCCYGGCTCTGCCCACAGGAGTTTCACCCATGGCGCGCTTCCAGGTCAATTGGAAACGGCCTTGATAGCCRCACGGCCTATTCGCAGAACCAGCACAAAAAGAGCCACCGCCACCAGACCGCCGACACCGGCCTGCATCCAGAAACCCGTGGTCAGGCTGCAGCTTTCAAGCTCAAAAGCCTTCGCAAGTGCCGAGCCGACGGGGTCGGCTTTGCAAAATTCCTCTTGCGGGTTGTGAAGCAAGGCAGCAGTCGCCAGGAAAAATGCGAACGCCTGGGAGAGCCCAATGGCGATCATGTCGGCCAGCGTTGGCCTTTTCCCGCTCAGTGCGGCGATGACCAGACAGACCGCCATGCCTATCGTTACGGCCAGCAAGCCCGCAACCATCATCTCGGGCGATGTACCGAAGTCAAGAAAACGCGTCAAGGTCACCGTGAGGTCGAATCGAGAAAGCAGATGCAGGCATGCGACCGTCACGATGTTGGGGGTCAGCAACAAGGCCAGGCACATGAAGGCCAGCGGCTTGAATGATTGCTGGAGACTGTATGAGAGCGTCGGCATGGCGCTTGGTCCTTTCACGTCTGTGGACTCATGAAGACGAGTATCCCGTATCTGAATCTGTAGGGAGGGCGGCCGGGTAACCTTGCCCGGCCAATGCAAAGGTTAGTGCCAGTTGGCTGCCAGCGTAGGCGCAAGCAGCGTTTGTTGCGTTGCCGTCAAACTCGTCTGGCCCATCGCAGGCGGTGCAAATGAGGCCATGGCCTGCACCAGGGCTTCGACCTGGGTGTCCAGCAGCACTTTTCCGTCGCTGACCTTGATCTGCTCGACACGGTATTGACTGCCCAGGTACCAGCTCTGCACTGTGGCCTTGTCGGCCGTACCCATGATGCTGACTTCCAGATCATTGCCCGTGTGACGGAACCACAACTGGTTGTTGGTGATGCCGGCGCCAAAGGACAGTATGTCTGTGTTGCCTTGCGTGGCATCGTTTTCCGCAATGCGGTCCTGCCCCATGCCGCGGTAGGCTTGATAAGTATCGCCACCCGCGCCACCCGCCAGAGTGTTGTTGCCGGCATTGCCGGCCAGCACATTGGCCTGGACGTTGCCCGTACCGCCGGCGCTCAGACTGCCCAGCAAGATTAGGCTTTCGACATTGGCCGTCAAGGTGTAGCTGGCCAGATAGCTCTGCACGGTGTCCGTGCCTTCGCCAGCCAATTCGGTCACCACATCACCCGCGTCGTCGACCATAAAAATGTCGTTACCCAGGCCGCCGGCCATGACATCGGCTCCTTCGCTGAAGATCGCCGGGGCGACGGAAGCATCCGTGCGCTGGCTGGTGTCCAACACCACCGCAGTGTTCGCCTTCAAGGAATTGAAAAAGG
>NZ_JBFUBY010000302.1:0-4730 GCF_056405515.1 Polaromonas sp. P1_G2 | reverse complement strand
CTACCGTCTCCGCCCGTTGGCAGATAGCAGTAGTGCTAGCGAAATTCGTTTCATCCGGTCAATGTACCACAATTATTTGTGGAGGCCGCGCTCGTCCGGCTCGTCGGTGGAGGTCGAGATCACGCTGGTCTGCTGGCCCTTGGCCTTGCGCCAGCCATACAGCACATAGCCCGAAAAGCCATAAAGAACGAACAGGCCGAACATGACGGTCGGCGGATGGATGTTGATGACGGCGATCCCGAGCGCAATCAGCACGATGGCCGCGAAAGGCACGCTGCGTTTCATCTGCACGTCCTTGAAACTGTAGAACGGCACGTTGGTGACCATGGTGAGGCCCGCATAAAGCGTAAGGCCGAAGGTGACCCAGCGTACCTCCATTCCGCTGATACCGGCGTCGGTCATCAACCAGATAAACCCGGCTACCAGGGCCGCTGCCGCGGGGGACGGCAGGCCCTGGAAGAAACGCTTGTCGACCACCGCCGTGTTCACGTTGAAACGGGCCAGGCGCAGCGCGGCACAGGCGCAGTACACAAATGCGCCTATCCAGCCCCAGCGCCCCAGGCTGGTCAGGGCCCAAACGTAGGCGATCAGGGCCGGCGCGGCGCCGAAGGACACCATGTCCGAGAGCGAGTCCATCTGCTCGCCGAAAGCGCTCTGTGTGTTGGTCATGCGGGCGACGCGGCCGTCAAGGCTGTCGAGCACCATGGCACAAAACACGCCGATGGCGGCCTGGTCGAAGCGCCCGTTCATGGCCWTGACGATGGCGTAGAAGCCGCCAAACAGGGCGGCCAGCGTAAACAGGTTGGGCAATATGTAAATGCCCTTGCGGCGCTTGCGTACCATCACCGTCGGGTTGTTGCCCGCGGACTCTTCGCCATCATGCATAAAAATACTCCTGAAGCACAACTGGTGCGCGCAAACAGCTATTAAATTCATAGCATCCGAGGACACCACCGAGGAGCCGGTCCACTCCGCCTGGGGCAGGCAATTGCCGGCTCAAGGCGCCAAGGATACCAAGATCGGCACCGAAAAATGCCCACATGGCGCGAATCACTCTCGAATTTGCTCCCGCCAGTAAAAAAGCCGCGCAGGAAGTTTGCGCGGCTTTTTGCAGGACAAGGCCCTGACGGGCGCCTACATCAGTTGCGGGTCTGGTCAACCAGCTTGTTTTTGGCGATCCAGGGCATCATGGCGCGGAGTTTTTCGCCCACGATTTCAATCTGGTGCTCGGAATTCAAGCGGCGGCGGCTCAGCAGGGTTGGTGCACCGGCCTGGTTTTCCACCAGGAAGCTCTTGGCGTATTCACCGGTCTGGATGTCTTTCAGGCACTTGCGCATGGCGTCCTTCGTGGCCGAAGTCACGATGTTGGGGCCCGTCACGTACTCGCCGTACTCGGCGTTGTTCGAGATCGAGTAGTTCATGTTGGCGATGCCGCCTTCATAGATCAGGTCGACGATCAGCTTGAGTTCGTGCAGGCATTCAAAGTACGCCATTTCAGGCGCGTAGCCGGCTTCCACCAGCGTTTCGAAGCCGGCCTTGATCAGTTCGACGGTGCCGCCGCACAGAACGGCCTGCTCGCCGAACAGGTCGGTTTCGGTTTCTTCGCGGAAGTTGGTTTCAATGATGCCGGCTTTGCCGCCGCCATTGGCCATGGCGTAGCTCAGGGCCAGGTCGCGGGCCTTGCCGGACTTGTCCTGGTGCACGGCGACCAGGTGAGGCACACCGCCGCCCTGGGCATAGGTGTTGCGCACCGTGTGGCCGGGAGCCTTGGGAGCGACCATCCAGACGTCGAGGTCGGCGCGGGGAATCACGGCGCCGTAGTGCACGTTGAAACCGTGGGCGAACAMCAGGGAAGCGCCCTGCTTGATGTTGGGGGCCACGTCGTTCTTGTAGACCGCGCCGATCTGCTCGTCGGGCAGCAGGATCATGACCACGTCGGCGGCTTTGACCGCGTCAGCGACTTCGGCGACCTTCAGGCCCGCCTTTTCGACCTTGGGCCAGGAAGCGCCGCCCTTGCGCAGGCCGACGACCACTTTCACGCCGCTGTCGTTCAGGTTTTGCGCATGGGCATGGCCCTGGCTGCCGTAGCCGATGATGGCGACTGTCTTGCCCTTGATCAGGCTCAAATCACAATCTTTGTCGTAAAAAACTTTCATTTTTCTCTCCAGAATAGGTATTGGCGAAAATGCCCTTCGACAGGCTCAGGGCGAACGGTAAACGCATATCGCCACTCAAAATCCGTTCGCGTTGAGCCTGTCGAAACGCGCGCACGGACGACTTAAATCAAACCCGCAAAATCCGCTCGCCGCGGCCGATGCCGCTGGAGCCGGTTCGCACCGTCTCCAGGATCGCGCTGCGGTCTATGGCCTCCAGGAAAGCATCGTTCTTGGACTGGTCGCCGGTCAGCTCTATGGTGTAGCTTTTCTCGGTAACGTCGATAATGCGCCCGCGGAATATATCAGCCATGCGCTTCATCTCTTCGYGCTCCTTGCCGACCGCGCGCACCTTGACCATCATGAGCTCGCGCTCGGTGTAGGCGCCCTCGGTCAGGTCCACTACCTTGACCACTTCGATCAAGCGGTTCAGGTGCTTGGTGATCTGCTCGATGACGTCGTCGGAGCCCGTGGTCTGTATCGTCATGCGCGACAGGCTCGGGTCCTCGGTCGGTGCGACGGTCAGGCTTTCGATGTTGTAGCCGCGCGCCGAAAACAGGCCGACCACGCGGGAAAGAGCGCCCGGCTCGTTTTCCAGCAAAACTGCAATGATGTGTTTCATAAGAAGATTCCTCTTTTCGCCGCCCTCCCCTGCGCACGGTAATGCGCAGGCTCGGCGGGCAATAGATTCGTCAGGTGACGGTGAATGAATGGGTGTGCGGCGGCCTGAGGCCTAGAGATCTTCCGACCCCAGCAGCATCTCGGTAATGCCCTTGCCGGCTTGCACCATCGGGAACACGTTTTCGGTCGGGTCCGTGCGGAAATCCATGAACACCGTGCGGTCCTTGAGCTTGCGCGCCTCGCGCAACGCCGGTTCCACGTCCTGCGGCTTTTCGATCAGCATGCCGACGTGCCCATAAGCCTCGGCCAGCTTCACGAAATTGGGCAGCGCGTCCATGTAGCTGCTGCTGTAGCGGCCTGCGTATTCGACTTCCTGCCACTGGCGAACCATGCCCAGGTAACGGTTGTTCAGCGACACGATCTTGATCGGCGTGTTGTACTGCAGGCAGGTGGAAAGCTCCTGGATGCACATCTGCACCGAGCCTTCGCCCGTGATGCAGAACACTTCCGAGTCGGGCTTGGCCAGCTTGATGCCCATGGCGTAGGGAATGCCGACGCCCATGGTGCCCAGGCCGCCCGAATTGATCCAGCGGCGCGGCTCGTCGAACTTGTAGTACTGCGCSGCCCACATCTGGTGCTGGCCCACGTCCGACGTGATGTAGGTGTCGGCGTCTTTGGTCAGGTTCCAGAGGGTTTCGACCACATGCTGGGGCTTGATGACGTCGCCCTTACCCATGCTGTATTTCATGCAGTCGCGCTTGCGCCAGCCTTCGATCGTGTCCCACCAGCCGCCCAGCGCGTTGGCGTCGGGCTTGAGGCCGGACTCCTTGATCATGCTGATCAGTTCGGTCAGCACGTCCTTGACGTCGCCAACGATGGGGATGTCGACCCGCACGCGCTTGGAAATGCTGGAAGGGTCGATATCGATGTGGATGATCTTGCGCTCGTTCTGCGCGAAATGCTTGGGGTTGCCGATCACACGGTCGTCAAAGCGGGCGCCGACGGCCAGCAGCACGTCGCAGTTCTGCATCGCGTTATTGGCTTCGATGGTGCCGTGCATACCCAGCATGCCGAGGAATTTTTTGTCGCTGGCCGGATAGGCGCCCAGGCCCATCAGCGTGTTGGTGCAGGGATAACCCAGCATGTCGACCAGCGTGCGCAACTCCTGCGAGGCATTGCTCAGCAGCACGCCGCCGCCGGTGTAGATGTAAGGACGCTTGGCCGCCAGCAGCAGTTGCAGGGCCTTGCGGATCTGCCCGCCGTGGCCTTTGCGAACCGGGTTGTATGAGCGCATCTCCACGGTTTGCGGGTGGCCGCTGTAGGGAACCTTGTTGAAGGATACGTCTTTCGGAATGTCCACGACCACGGGGCCGGGCCGCCCGCTACGGGCGATGTGAAAGGCCTTTTTCAAGGTGTCGGCCATCTGCCGCGCGTCCTTGACGAGAAAGTTGTGTTTCACGATGGGCCGGGTGATCCCGACGGTGTCGCATTCCTGGAAGGCATCGAGGCCAATGGCGTGGGTGGGGACCTGCCCGGTGATGATCACCATCGGGATGCTGTCCATGTAGGCCGTCGCGATCCCGGTGACCGCGTTGGTCACGCCAGGTCCGGAAGTGACGAGGGCCACGCCCACGTCGCCGGTGGCACGGGCATAGCCGTCCGCCGCGTGCACGGCCGCCTGCTCATGCCGCACCAGGATGTGCTGGATCGAGTCCTGCTTGTAGAAGGCGTCGTAAATGTGAAGGACCGCACCGCCGGGGTATCCCCAGACGTACTTGACACCTTCAGCCTGAAGCGACTTGATGAGGATTTCCGCGCCGCGGAGTTCCTGGGAATTTGTGTGTGCAGACGCTGCTGCCGCGGAAGCGATTTCCGCCTTGGAGATTTCCATGATGAACCTTTGTGAATTTCTCTAACGAAATACCTTGGGTGCCTCTTCGCCCACTCTTGTGAAGC
>NZ_JBFUBY010000301.1:0-4739 GCF_056405515.1 Polaromonas sp. P1_G2 | reverse complement strand
GGCCAGTTCGCTGAGGTTGCCGCGGCTGGGCGCCTTGACGAGGTCGCGGGTGGACAGCAGCTTGGCTTCCGGCGCGTTTTCGCTGAGCGGGTTGGCGTCGCCGGTCTTGGTGCCGTACTCCTCGAAGTCGCTGATCTTGAGCGCCGGCTGGCCAATCACGTTTTCCAGGCGCTGCCCGTTTTCCAGCATGAGGAACTGGGCATCGTTCAGGGTCTCGATGCGGCCGGACCGAGCGGTGGTGATGGAGCTTTTGCCTTTTTCAGTGGCGGCGATGAATACGTTGTTGCTGGAGCGTGCGCCCGCCAGGTCGCGGTCGATGAAGAACACGCGGTTGCCGCTGGAAGACTCCTGGAACTGGCCGGGGGCGATGCGGTCGATGTCGCCGCGCTGCTCGTAGCGGCTTTGCATGTCCTTGGTCTGCTGGTTGGTCCAGGGCCAGACGAACAGCGCCATTAGCGTGATCACCAGCAGCACCGGCCAGGCAAAGCGGAACAGCGGCCGCAAAAAGCCGGCCAGCCCCTGGCCGCTGGTAAACCACACCACCATTTCGCTGTCGCGGTACATGCGCGACAAGGTGCTGACCATGGCGATGAAAAGCGACAGTGTGAGGATGGTCGGCAGGCGGCCCAGCGCGGAGTAGGCCATGAAGAGCATGACGTCCTGCGGATTGATGAAACCGCGCGAGGCCTGGCCCAGTGTACGGATCAGCACGATGGTCATCACGATGGTGACCAGCACCACCAGCGTGGCGCCGAAACTGCGTGCCAGCTCTTTGCGAATCGAAGATTGGAATAACATTGACTGAATATCTGCTTTTGCTTTGKTTTATTTTTGTTTCACTTCGGTTTATCCACCAGACCCTGAATTATGGACTTTGAACTCAAAACTCTGACCCGCGCCCGTATTTGCAGCGAAAAAACCGACGCACTGCTGGTGCTCGTGCCCCAGGACACGGGGGCCGGCAGCGATCCGCTGTCGGCACTGACGGCGCTGGCCATCAAGTCCGGGGACTTCGAAGCCAAGCCGGGCAAGCTGCTGGCTGCCTACCGCGCGCCCGGCATCGCCGCCACGCGCCTGGTGCTGGCCGGGGTAGGGGATGCCAGCCCCAAAAACATCCGCACCGCCGTCGCCGCAGCCCTGGGCGCCGTGAAAAACGGCAACACGCAGCGCATCGTGCTGTGCCTGGACCTGCTGGACGCGCTGCAGGCCGAGGCCGTTCGCGCCGCCGTGACAGCCTGTGGCGATGCAACCTACGTTTACACCACCACCAAGTCCAAGGCCAGCCCCTCCAGGCTGCAGCGCGTGCTGATCGCCGTGGGCGATGCCGCGAGCGCCAAAGCGGCCAAGGCCGGCCTGGACAAAGGCGTGGCCCTGCTCAAAGGCCTGGAATTCGCCAAGGAATGGGCCAACCGGCCGTCCAACCATGCGACGCCGACCCTGCTGGCCGGTGCCGCCAGGGAGCTGGGCAAGTTGCGCAATATCAAGGTCGAAGTACTGGGCCCTAAAGAGGTCGCCAAACTGGGCATGGGCTCCTTTATGGCCGTGGCCCAGGGCACGGCCGAGCCGCTGCGTTTCATCGTGCTGCGCTACGACGGTGCGGCCAGGACCGTGGCGCCTGTGGTGCTGGTCGGCAAAGGCATTACCTTCGACACGGGCGGCATTTCCATCAAGCCTGCCGCCGAGATGGATGAGATGAAGTTCGACATGTGCGGCGCCGCCAGCGTCCTGGGCACCTTCCGGGCGCTGGCTGAACTGCAGCCTGTCCTCAATGTGGTGGGCCTGATTCCGGCCTGCGAGAACATGCCGGGCGGCCGCGCCATCAAGCCGGGCGACGTGGTCACCAGCATGAGCGGGCAGACCATCGAGATCCTGAACACCGATGCCGAGGGACGCCTGGTGCTGTGCGACGCCTTGACCTACGCCGAGCGCTTCAAGCCCAGGGCCGTGGTCGACATCGCCACGCTCACGGGCGCTTGCGTGATCGCGCTCGGCGGCGTGCGCAGCGGGATGTTTTCCACCGACGATGCCTTGGCCGGGGCGCTGGCCCAAGCAGGTGAATCCTCCATGGACCTGTGCTGGAGGATGCCGCTGGATGACGATTACGCCGAAGGCCTGAAGACCAATTTTGCCGACGTCGCCAATGTGGCCGGCCGGGCCGGCGGTGCGATCACCGCGGCCAAGTTCCTGCAACGCTTCGCGTCTAGTTTCCCCTGGGCGCACCTGGACATCGCCGGCACCGCCTGGAAAGGCGGCGCCGCCAAGGGCGCCACCGGCCGCCCCGTGCCGCTGCTGCTCGATTACCTGCTGGGCCAGGTGGCTTCCAACCGGCCCAAAGCAACTGCTAAACCCAAGGCTTCGGCAAAACCCAAGGCCGCCGCCAGAACACGGGCATGACCGAGATCGCTTTTCACTTCAATGTTCCGGACAAGCTGGCCTACAGCTGCCGGCTGCTGCGCAAGGCCTACCTGAGCGGGGCCAGCGTGGTGGTGACGGGTGAGCCGGCAATGCTGGCCGAGCTGGACCAGCTGATGTGGAGCTTTTCGCCGGCCGAGTTCGTGCCGCACTGCCGTGGTGGAGCGGCCGAGAGCACCCTGGCGGCATCGCCCGTGGTGCTGGCGGAATCGCTCCAAGCGTGCCCGCATTATGGCGTGCTGGTCAACCTGGGGCAGGGAATCCCGCCCGAGTTCGAACGCTTTGAGCGTTTCATCGAAGYGGTGGCGCAGGGCGACGAAGACCGCCTCGCCGCGCGCAGCCGCTGGAAGCATTACACCGACAGGGGTTATGCGATGAAACGGCACGACCTGGCCACGGCCGGGGAGGGTGCATGAACCGTCCACCGCCCGCGCCGCCGCGCTTTGTGCCCACGTTGACGGAGGTCGTGCGGCCCGTCGCGGCCCCCTTGCCGGCACCGAGCCCGGCCGGTGCAACGGCAGCGCCCCCGGTAGCATCCGCCGCCGCACCCATGGCCTCACTGGCGGCTTCGCCGGACTTGCAGGAGCAGATGGTGCAGCGCGTGCTGCAGCGGGTGGACCTGATGCTGGACCGGCGTTTGCGCGAGGTGGTAGGCCAGCTGATTCTTGAACACACGCAAAGCCTGGAGCCGCGCCTTCGCGAAGAAATCGAGGGCGTCGTCCGCCAGTCCGTCAGCCAGGCTTTCGCGAATGAACGCACGCCGCCGGGGGCCGGCGGATAGGTCTCGCAGGTGACTGCTTGGATCCGCGAATTTTTCCCTTGCGGCATCATCGCGGGCGCTGCTGAAACACGCGCTCACATAAGCCGATCTGCTCCCCGGGTAAACCCCCTTATCAGAAATTAACCTAGGGACGTTGCTATGGTGCGGGCCCGGAAATTGCGTTATGTTCGGCCCCGTTGAGTAAAAAAATTCGTTCTCAACCTTTAACGGTAATTTCCTAATCGGAGTGTTTTTATGCAAATGAAATTAAAACTGACAGTAGTGGCTGCCCTCGCTGCGGTGGCGGGTTTTGCTTCTGCCCAAGACGCAGTCGTCAAAATCGGCCATGTGGCACCGCTGTCCGGCTCGCAGGCCCATTACGGCAAAGACAATGAAAACGGCGTGCGTATGGCCATCGAAGACCTGAACGCGCAAAACGTGGTCATCGGCGGCAAGAAGGTCAAGTTTGAAATTGTTGCTGAAGATGACGCTGCTGATCCAAAACAGGGCACCGCAGCCGCACAAAAACTGTGCGACTCCAAAGTCGCCGGCGTGGTCGGCCACCTGAATTCCGGCACGACGATTCCTGCTTCCAAGGTTTACAACGATTGCGGCATTCCCCACGTCACGGGCGCTGCAACCAACCCCAACCTGACCAAGCCAGGCTACAAAACCACCTACCGCATCATCGCCAACGACAACGCCCTGGGCGCCGGCCTGGCTTTCTATGCCGCTGACGCACTGAAGCTGAAGAAGGTCGCCATCATCGACGACCGTACCGCTTACGGCCAAGGCGTTGCTGAAGTGTTCAAGAAGACCGCCCTGGCAAAAGGCATGACCGTCGTTGACGAACAGTTCACGACCGACAAAGCCACCGATTTCATGGCCATCCTGACCGCGGTCAAGGCCAAGGCTCCCGATGCCATCTTCTTCGGCGGCATGGACCCACAAGGCGGCCCGATGCTGCGCCAGATGGAGCAGCTCGGCATGGGCAACGTCAAGTACTTCGGCGGTGACGGCATCTGCACGGCCGAACTGGCCAAGCTGGCAGCCGGCGCCAAGACCATCAGCAATGTGGTCTGCGCTGAAGGCGGCGCTTCCCTGGCAAAAATGCCAGGCGGTGAAGCCTGGATGAAGCGTTACGAAGCCAAGTATCCGAAGCAGTTCCAGGTTTACAGCCCGTACACCTATGACGCGACCTTCGTCCTGGTTGACGCCATGAAGCGCGCCGGTTCCTGGGATCCAAAGGTCTACACCCCTGAGCTGATCAAGACCAACTTCAAGGGCGTGACCACCACCATCGCTTTTGAACCCAACGGCGAACTGAAGAACCCCGCCATCACCCTGTACGTCTACAAGGACGGCAAGAAATCCGCCCTGAACTGATCGTTCACCGCAGATAAAAAAAGCCACCGCAAGGTGGCTTTTTTTTGCCCGCTTTTTGCTGAAGCGAGAAAGCGGAAAGCCTTGCCGGCTACGGCTGAAACGAGGAATCGTGGAAACATTGCCCGCAAAAAGACAATGTGAGCAAACGAATTCTTTTTACCGAACCAGAATGGATTCAGGC
>NZ_JBFUBY010000300.1:0-5187 GCF_056405515.1 Polaromonas sp. P1_G2 | reverse complement strand
CTCACGGTGTCCAGGCTGATGGACAGGGGCAGGGCGCCGGTGGTTGGCACCAGGCGGGCCGTGCTCTTGAAACCCACGATGCCGCACAAGGCCGCGGGAATTCGGATCGAGCCTCCTGTGTCCGAGCCCAGCCCCACCAGGGCCGCGCCCGTGGCCACCGACACCGCCGCGCCTGACGACGAGCCGCCCGGGATGCGAGGCGTGGCCGGATCGGCCGGGTTGGCGGGCGTTCCGTAGTGCGGGTTGATGCCCACGCCCGAAAAAGCGAATTCGACCATGTTGGTGCGGCCCACCAGTGCCGCACCGGCGGCCCGCAGGCGCGCCACGGCGGGGCAGTCGGCTTGGGCCGGGGCGGACTGCGCCAGCACTTTGGACCCGGCGGCTGTGACCTGGCCCGCCAGGCATGGAGGTCGCCTGGGAAGGGGGTCTGGCTCATGGGGATGGGGGAAGGTGCGGGAAAGGAGTATGGGAGGATGTTATACTCGACAGGCTTTGCGAATGACGATTCTGTTGTTTGCAATGCAAATCGCAAATCAGCCACACCAAGGTGTTGTCCCGGGAATCTCAAAAAAGAGAGCCTCAGGGCGATAAGCGCTGATTTTAGACACAACCTTTTGGAGTATTTTTATGTCGACCACTATGCGCGAAATGCTAGAAGCAGGCGTTCATTTCGGACACCAAACCCGTTTCTGGGACCCCAAGATGGCTCCATACATCTTCGGTCACCGCAACCGCATTCACATCATCAACCTGGAAAAATCGCTGCCGATGTACCAGGAGGCGATGAAGTTCGCCAAGCAGCTGTCCGCCAACCGCGGCACCATCCTGATGGTGGGCACCAAGCGCCAGGCCCGCGAAATCGTCGCGACCGAAGCCAAGCGCGCCGGCGTTCCTTACGTTGACCAGCGCTGGCTGGGCGGCATGCTGACCAACTTCAAGACGGTCAAGACCTCGATCAAACGCCTGAAAGAGATGAAGGCCCAGCAGGAAGCCGGCCTCGACTCCATCAGCAAAAAAGAACAGCTGACCTTCAAGCGTGAAATCGAAAAGCTGGAAAAAGACATCGGCGGCATTCAGGACATGAACGCACTGCCGGACGCCATTTTCGTGATCGACGTGGGCTTCCACAAAATCGCGATCCTGGAAGCCAAGAAGCTCGGCATCCCCCTGATCGGTGTGGTGGATTCCAACCATTCGCCTATCGGCATCGATTACGTGATCCCCGGCAACGATGACTCCTCCAAGGCTGTGGCGCTGTACGCCCGCGGTATCGCCGACGCGATCCTGGAAGGCCGTGCCAACGCCGTGAACGACGTCGTCAAGGCCGTGTCGGCTGAGAGCTCGGACGAGTTCGTGGAAGTGGACAACGCAGCCGCCTGATAGTTTTCGGCTCTGCGCCAGACGCGAAAAAGGGGCTCGCGTAGCCCCTTTTTCACAACTTAAGCATTAAGGGGGGCGGGTCCTGTCGGCCCATCCCCGTGAACACGACAAAACGGAGAATCAAAATGGCAATTACTGCAAGCATGGTCGCTGAACTGCGCGCCAAAACCGACGCCCCGATGATGGAGTGCAAGAAAGCACTGACCGAGGCTGAAGGCAACTTCGAAAAAGCGGAAGAAATCCTGCGTGTCAAGCTCGGTAGCAAGGCCGGCAAGGCCGCTTCCCGCGTCACCGCCGAAGGTGTCGTGGCTGCGCACCGTGAAGGTGATGTGGGCGCGCTGGTTRAAATCAATTGCGAAACCGACTTCGTGACCAAGAACGACAGCTTCCTCGCTTTCACCAAGGCCGTGGTCGAAGGTATCGTCAAGAACAACCCGGCCGACGTGGAAGCCGTGGGCGCGATGCCTTTGTCGCTGGACGGTTTCGGCCCCACGGTCGAGGACGTGCGCAAGGGCCTGATCGGCAAGATCGGCGAAAACATGAGCGTGCGACGCTTCAAGCGCTTCAGCGGCAGCAAGCTGGCCTCTTACCTGCACGGCACGCGCATTGGCGTGGTGGTGGAGTTTGAAGGCGACGAGGCCGCCGCCAAGGACGTCGCCATGCATGTGGCCGCGATGAAGCCCGTGTCGCTGTCCAGCGCCGAAGTTCCCGCCGAACTGGTCGCCAAAGAGCGCTCGGTGGCTGCCGCCAAGGCCGCTGAAGATGCCGCCAAGGCCCAAGCCGAAGGCAAGCCCGTGCAGTCCGCTGAAATTGTTGCAAAGCGTATCGAAGGCGGCGTGCAAAAGTACCTGAAGGAAGTCAGCCTGTACAACCAGACTTTCGTCAAGAACGACAAGCAGACCGTCGAGCAGATGCTCAAGGAAAAGGCGACCACGATCAAGTCCTTCACGCTGTACGTGGTGGGCGAAGGCATCGAGAAGAAGGTTGACGATTTCGCAGCCGAAGTCGCGGCCCAGGTCGCAGCCGCCAAGGCCGCTTAAGCACTCAGCCTAGCCGGAAGGCCGCTAAACTCCAATTCACTTTAACCACAGAAAGCTCCTCACATGCCAGCCTACAAGCGAATCTTGTTAAAACTGTCAGGTGAGGCCCTGATGGGCGACGACGCTTTCGGTATCAACCGTGCCACCATCGTGCGCATGGTTGAGGAAATCGCCGAAGTCACCCGCATGGGTGTCGAGGTGGCGGTGGTGATAGGCGGCGGCAACATCTTTCGCGGCGTAGCCGGCGGCTCGGTCGGCATGGACCGCGCCACCGCCGACTACATGGGCATGCTGGCCACCGTGATGAACGCCCTGGCTTTGGGCGACACCATGGACAAGGCCGGCCTCATCGCCCGCGTGATGTCGGCCATCGGGATCGAGCGTGTGGTCGAACCCTACGTCCGCCCCAAGGCCTTGCAGTATCTCGAAGAGGGCAAGGTCGTCATCTTCGCGGCCGGCACCGGCAATCCATTTTTCACCACCGACACGGCGGCCGCATTGCGCGGCGCCGAGATCGGCGCCGAGATCGTGCTCAAGGCCACCAAGGTCGACGGTGTGTACACTGCGGACCCCAAGAAGGACCCGAAGGCCACGCGCTACACCAACATCACCTTTGATGAGGCCATGGGCAAAAACCTCGAGGTCATGGATGCCACCGCCTTTGCGCTGTGCCGTGACCAGAAGCTGCCTATCAAAGTGTTCAGCATTTTCAAGCACGGCGCGCTCAAGCGCGTGGTGCAGGGCGAAGACGAGGGAACGCTGGTTCACGTCTGACCGTCCTTGGCTTGCTTTTTTTCGCTATAAAAATCCGGAGATTCGACCATGAGCATTGTTGAAGTCAAGCAGCTGGCAGAGCAAAAAATGCTGCAGTCCATCGACTCGTTCAAGAACGGCCTCACCAAGATCCGCACCGGCCGCGCCAACCCCGGCCTGCTCGACACCGTGCATGTGGATTACTACGGTTCCATGGTGCCCATCAGCCAGGTGGCCAACGTGTCTTTGCTCGATGCGCGCACCATCAGCGTCTCGCCCTGGGAAAAAGGCATGGGCGCCAAGATTGAAAAAGCCATCCGCGATTCCGACCTGGGGCTCAACCCGGCGGCGCAGGGCGATTTGATCCGCGTTCCGATGCCGGCGATGACCGAAGAGCGTCGCAAGGAGCTCACCAAGGTCGTGCGCGGCGAAGGCGAGCACGCCAAGGTCGCCATCCGCAACCTGCGCCGCGATGCCAACGACGGCATCAAGAAGCTGGTCAAGGACAAACTGGCTTCCGAGGATGACGAGCGCCGCGCGCAGGAAGACATCCAGAAGTTCACCGACCGTTTCATTGCTGAAGTCGACAAACTGGTCGCCGGCAAGGAACAAGACATCATGGCGGTTTGACGCTTCAGCGTCCGGCCTGAATCGTCCATGGCCATCAGTACTAACCCGGTCCCGCGCCACATTGCCATCGTCATGGACGGCAATGGGCGCTGGGCGACCAAACGGTTTCTGCCCCGCATTGCGGGCCACAAGCAGGGCGTCGATTCGCTCAGCCGCTGCGTGCGCGCCTGCCTGGAGCGCGGCATCGGCGTGCTGACGGTG
This sequence comes from Polaromonas sp. P1_G2, assembly GCF_056405515.1. Lineage (NCBI taxonomy): Bacteria > Pseudomonadati > Pseudomonadota > Betaproteobacteria > Burkholderiales > Comamonadaceae > Polaromonas > Polaromonas sp. P1_G2. The sequence continues at coordinate 1,183 of NZ_JBFUBY010000300.1, read as the reverse complement.
TTTGCGTTCTCCTCAGAAAACTGGAACCGGCCGTCCGAAGAGGTTTCCGGCCTGATGGAGCTGCTGGCCCTGTCGCTGGCCAAGGAAGTGCCCAGCCTGAACGAGAACGGTGTGCAACTGCACTTCGTGGGTGATCGCCAGCGCCTGTCCGACAAGGTGCAGGCCGGGCTGGCCAAGGCTGAGCGCGACACCTCGGCAAACAGCCGGCTGGTCTTCAATGTGTGTTTCAACTACGGCGGGCGCTGGGACATCGCCCAGGCCGCGCAAAAACTGGCCAGCCGCGGGGAGGCCATCACCGAGCTGTCACTGGACCGGGCCATGGCGATGGCGCATGTGCCCGACCCGGATCTGCTGATCCGCACCGGCGGCGAATTGCGCATCAGCAACTTCCTGCTGTGGCAGGCCGCCTATTCGGAACTGCATTTTTCCGACAAGCTGTGGCCCGAGTTCGACGAGGCGGCGCTGGACGAGGCGATTGCCGTTTTTCGCACCCGCGAACGGCGTTTTGGCCAGACCTCCGCGCAGGTCAGCGGTCAGGTCAACAACGACAATGCAAAGGCGGCTTGATGCTTAAACAGCGTGTGATCACGGCGATTGTCCTGCTGGCGATTTTGCTGCCCGCACTTTTTTACAAAACGCCCCAGCCCTTCTGCGCCGTGGCGCTGCTGCTGATCGCGGCGGGGGCCTGGGAATGGGGCCGCCTCAACGGCTACGGGCAGGGCGTTTCCATAGGCCTGGGCTTTGCGTGCGTGGCGGCCTGCGCGCTGTCCTGGTACGGCGGCCTGCTTGAAAAACCTTTGCCCATGCTGTGGGCCGCTGCCGGCGCTGTGTGGGTACTGGCCGGTGGCTGGCTGCTGCGCAATGGGGTGGCCGGCTGGCCGCGCATTCCGAAGGCACTGCGCCTGGTGGCGGGGCTGGTCGCGCTGTGGCTGGCCTGGCTGGCCGTTGCCCAGGCGCGCGTCGCCGGTGTCAATTTCCTGTTGTCCGTGCTGCTGCTGGTCTGGGTGGCGGATATCTTTGCCTACTTCGCGGGCCGCACCTTTGGTGGCCGCTTCAGCAAGGGCAAGCTGGCGCCTTCGATCAGCCCGGGCAAGAGCTGGGAGGGTGTCTGGGGCGGCATGGCCGGGGTGGTCGCGCTGTCGCTCGCCTGGGTCTACGCGGGCGCCGCCGCCGGCGGCGCGGG
>NZ_JBFUBY010000299.1:0-4788 GCF_056405515.1 Polaromonas sp. P1_G2 | reverse complement strand
GCCAAGCTGCGTGGGCGTGAAAACAATAGGAGCCCGTTGCAAGAGCTACTGGAGCGTGGCGGCTGGCATCATTTGGTTTCAGTCGCGTTCCGCTCGCGCCTGCAAACAGATCAATGGGATGGCAAGCTGTGCGAGACCGCCCACGATTGGTGGCTGTGCGCGAGCGAGGTGATTGTCGAGCCGCATCCGGTGGAACCGCGTCGCACAGTTTGGTTCGACCTCAACGGACCATTCGACACTCAAGGGCAGTCTTTTTTGTCTCCCGCCCGCGATGAGTTGCAAACCTGCATCAGCCAGGGCGAAGCCTTGTGGGCCTTGCTGGGTGGCGCAAAGGATGCCAGAAGCTTTGAGCTCTTTACCCGCTTGCTAGAGTTGAACCAGGCTGGCTTGTTTGACGATGTGCTGCTGCGCTTGCGCCGCGCGGCCGTGCCTGCCGGGAGCGCCGAGCCCGGTTCGCCCGACATTGGCGTATTGCGCTACGAGGAACTTTCGGACGGAGAGCAGATGGTGCTGGGCCGCATGGCGCTGTTTCACTTGCTGCAAGGCCAGCAGGACGCCTTGCTACTACTCGATGAGCCCGAGACCCATTTCAACGATAAATGGAAGCGCGAGATTGTCGACATCATCGACGACGCCATTGGTCACACGTCCAACGACGTGTTGATATCCACCCATTCGGCCATCGTGCTCTCGGATGTGTTCAACAACGAGATCGTGATGGTGCAGAAAACGCAGAATGGTTCGACCGTCCGCAGTGTGGACGAACCGACGTTCGCGACCGATCCCAGTGCGCTAATGATGACGGTGTTCGGGGCGGAAGATAGCATTGGCAAACGCGCTCAGGAGTTCATTGAGGGCAAGCTCCGTCAAGCTACCGGCACGCCAGACGAAGTGGCCGACTTGGAGCGCCTGATCGCCCGAATGGGCTCGGGCTTCTATCGCAGCGAGCTGCGCACTTTGCTCAATACTTGGCGGGGGGGCAATGCTTAAACCCATCCATCGCGTTGCGTGTTCTCCGGCTCTGGCTGCCTGCCAGCAGTTGATGCGGCGTTTTGCGCTGTGGTTGTGTGATCCTGCGATCACAGGTGCCCACATCAGCCTGCAGGGTTTACAGCCCCCCGTGCTTGCCAGCACGATTGAGGCGAATTGGTTGTGGGAATTTCTCCAGCGCGTTGACGCCGGTCAATCGTTATTGAGTCGTGCACAAACGGTTGCGGCCATGCCTGCGGCGCAGAAGACAGCCTTGGGGGCTTGGATACAGACTGTCTCTGCTCTTGCAACCCAATTTCAACCCATACCAACACCGTGGCCAATCAATCGCCCGGTTGCAATCGAGTCGGACTGGATCGCTTTCAAAGAGCTATTTGAATCCTTCTACCAAAAGGGATTTGAGAGTGGCTTGCCTTACCTGCCCAATGGCACGCCCACGGCTGCTGCTGGCGTGAACTACGCCGACTACGTGACCGCCTTTCGCAATACCCATCGCCTGAATCCAGCCCCCGATGCGCGTGAGGTTTGCGTACTATGCGGCGGCCTGCTAGGCGACACTCCGCAGGTTGATCATTGGGTTCTCGAGAGTAGGTTTCCGCTGCTGAGCGTTTGTGCAGACAACCTCTTTTTAATTTGCAGCACCTGCAACGAGGCACCGAACAAGGGTAAAAAACCTGTTCATTCCAACGGCAGCTTTGCCGATTGGTTTCATCCATACTTGYGTCCGGGCAATGGCACGGTGCGTTTGGGCTACGTGCTGGCTGATCTCTCTGTGCAGTGCTCGGCCGTCACCCCTGCCGATCAGCCCAAAGCAGCCAAGCTAGACGCACTACTCAATTTATCAAGTAGGTGGACACGTGAATTCAAGGCCGAATATGCCAAGCAACAAGGTGTGCTGTCTGGACGTGAACGAAGAAGAATAGCGCAACAACAACTAAGACAAACACAACAAGACGTCGAGCTCCATGTGCAGCAATGGAAAGATGATCTGCTACTCAGTGAGCCTCATCACGAGGTACATGATTTGTTGGGGCTGGCCTTAATGGAGCCCGCGCGGGTCCAGGCTTGGTGTGCAGAGCTTGCATCGATTAGTTGAAAGGTAGTGTTATGGCTGAAATTACACGCCGCCGTACCGGCGAACTGTTACGCGAGTTGTTCAACATTCTTATGTCCAAGACCGATGGACTGCGGGCCAGCGAGGCGCTGCAAACACTATCGGAGCGGGTCACGCTCACGCCCTATGAGACAGACACCTATGAGTCTGGAGGGCGGCGCTTTGACAAGATCGTGCGCTTTGCAACGGTGGATTGTGTCAAGGCAGGTTGGCTGCTTAAAGACAAAGGCATTTGGTCCATCACTGACGAAGGTCGCAAGGTGCATGCGGAGCTACAAGATCCGGAGGCCTTTTATCGCCAGGCCGTAAAGCTCTACAACGCCTGGCGTTCTGCCCAGCCAGATGCAGGGCCCGTGCCTGCTGTAGGCGCAGGAGACGCAGAGCCGCTAGACAGCGACAATGCGGCCAAAGCGGTAAGAATTACGTTTGAAGAAGCCGAAGAACACGCTTGGGCCGAGATTTCGCAGTACCTGCGCAACATGCCGCCGTACGAGTTTCAAGAGCTGGTGGCAGACTTGCTGCGCGCCATGGACTACTACGTGGCCTGGGTGTCGCCGCCGGGGAAAGATGGTGGCATCGATATCTTGGCGCAGCCAGACGTGCTGGGCACACGTCCGCCGCGCATTAAGGTACAGGTCAAACGGCAACAGCAGGCCGTGAGCGTGGACGGTTTGCGATCGTTCATGGCCCTCTTGGGCGATGAAGATGTGGGCCTATTTGTGTGCACTGGTGGTTTTACCAAAGACGCCATTTCCGAGGCGCGCACGCAAGAGAAGCGCCGCGTCACCCTAATCGGACTAGAAAAACTGTTTGATCTGTGGGATGAGCACTATGACCGCTTGTCCGACACGGCACGTAGGCGTCTACCCTTACGATCTATCAAATTTCTGGCACCTGACGGGGCTTGATACCTAGAAAAAGAAAAGCCCGCTTTCGCGGGCTTTTCCATTAAAGCTATTGATCTTGGCTTACTTACCCAACTTCAAAAAGTCATCCCCCTTGCCCAGCTCCAGCATCCCGGCATTGGAATAAATCCCCAGCTTGGCGCGCGTATCGGTGATGTCCAGGTTACGCATCGTCAGTTGCCCAATACGGTCCAGCGGCGAAAACGGCGCGTCTTCCACCTTCTCCATGCTCAGACGCTCAGGCGCGTAGGTCAGGTTGGGTGATTCGGTGTTCAGCAGCGAGTAGTCGTTGCCGCGGCGCAGTTCCAGCGTGACGGTGCCGGTGATGGCGCTGGCGATCCAGCGTTGGGCGGTCTCGCGCAGCATGATGGCCTGGCTGTCAAACCAGCGGCCCTGGTACAGCAGCCTGCCCAGCTTGCGGCCGTTGTCGCGGTATTGCTCTATGGTGTCTTCGTTGTGGATGCCGGTGACGAGGCGCTCGTAGGCGATGAACAGCAGCGCGAGGCCGGGGGCTTCGTAGATGCCGCGGCTCTTGGCTTCGATGATGCGGTTTTCGATCTGGTCGCTCATGCCCAGGCCGTGGCGTCCGCCGATTTCGTTGGCCTTGAGGATCAGGCTCACGAGGTCTGGGTATGCGACGCCGTTCAGTGCGACGGGGCGGCCTTCTTCAAAGGTCACGCTGACTTCTTCGGCCTTGACGACGCAGTCGTCTTTCCAGAAGGGCACGCCCATGATGGGGTTGACGATCTTGATGCCGCTGTTGAGGTTTTCCAGGTCCTTGGCTTCGTGCGTGGCACCCAGCATGTTGCTGTCGGTGCTGTAGGCCTTCTCGGCGCTCATCTTGTAGCCAAAGCCGTTGGCCGTCATGAAGGCGCTCATTTCAGAGCGGCCGCCCAGCTCGTCGATGAACTGCTGGTCCAGCCAGGGCTTGTAAATTTTCAGCGCGGGGTTGGTCAGCAGGCCGTAGCGGTAGAAGCGCTCGATGTCGTTGCCTTTGAAGGTGGAGCCATCGCCCCAGATGTTGACGTCGTCCTGCTTCATGGCCGACACCAGCATGGTGCCGGTGACGGCGCGGCCCAGCGGCGTGGTGTTGAAGTAGGTGACGCCGGCGGTGGTGATGTGGAAGGCGCCACTTTGCAGCGCTGCAATGCCTTCAGCGGCGAGTTGTGGGCGGCAGTCGACCAGGCGCGCCTTGATGGCGCCGTATTCCATGGCCTTGCGCGGGATCTCGTCGTAGTCGGCTTCGTCGGGCTGGCCCAGGTTGGCGGTATAGGCATAGGGCAGGGCGCCCTTCTGCTTCATCCACAACAGCGCGGCGCTGGTGTCCAGGCCGCCAGAGAACGCGATGCCGACCTTTTGGTTGGCGGGGATGTTTTGGAGAATGGTGTTTGACATTGAATGTGCCTCTAGCCCGTGTGAAATATGCGCAAGCAGCTATGAATAAAGGAGCGGTTTTGGATGGCTCCAGACGTTTTTTAACCGAAGTGGCAGATGTAGTGGTAGGCCGCTTCGCCTGCGGCAACGCGGATCTCGAATTTGGCATTGCCGGGGACGCTGAATTTTTCGCCGGCTGAGGACTTCATCCAGCTGTCGCTGCCGGCCAGCTTGTATTCGCAGGCGCCGGCCACGCATTCCATGATCTCGGGCGCGCCGGTGTTGAAGGTCAGGGTGGCCGGCAGGATCACGCCCACCGATTTTTTGCTGCCGTCGGCGAAGGTGATGCCGTGGCTCACGCATTTACCGTCAAAGTACACATTGGCCTGGGTGCTGACGCTGACG
>NZ_JBFUBY010000298.1:0-4795 GCF_056405515.1 Polaromonas sp. P1_G2 | reverse complement strand
GCGTTACATCATCGGTTGCTACAGGGCCGACCAGGAGGCTCATTTCCGCGCCCACCGCGACAACACCACCCGCGGCACGGCCCACAGGCGCTTCGCCGTGTCCATCAACCTCAACCATGATTTCGAGGGCGGCGAGGTCTGCTTCCCGGAATACGGCACCCGGTCGTACAAACCCCCCGTGGGTGGCGCGGTGGTGTTCTCCTGCTCCTTGCTGCATGCCGTGTCCACGGTGACGCAGGGGCGGCGTTATGCCTTCCTGCCCTTCCTCTATGACGATGAGGCCGCGAAGGTGCGCGAGGCCAACAAGGCCTTCCTGGACAAAGGCCTGTCGGCGAACTACAAGGCCTAGGCGGCAAGACTGCCGGCTGCCGCCGGACTCAGGCTTTTTCGACCACCGGCCGCCCGGCCTGCACCGCGAAACGCGCCAGCGTCTGCACCCCGCTGTCGGCGCGTGTCACATCGTCCACCGCGCGCAGCGTGGTCGTCAGCATGCCCGGCGTCAACTCCACCACGCCATAGCCCCTGCGTTCAGAATCGGCGAACACGAAGTGCGGGTTCTCGGCCAGGGTGTCGGGGGTTTTGGCGCCGCTGGACGAGCGCGAGCTGATGCTGGTTCCGCAAAATTCGGTGCCGACGGCCGCGCTGGCCGCGTCCTCATAGTCGGCCTTGATGTGGCCCACCCAGTTCTCGTGCACGTCGCCGCCCAGCAGCACCGGGTTGGCCACGGCGTGCTTGCGCAGCGAATCCGTGAAGCGTGTCCGCGCCGCCGCATAGCCGTCCCAGCCGTCGTTCCAGAGCACCTGGCCGGGCCCGGGGCGGAAATCGCGCCGGCCGAAAAGCGACTGCTGGCCCACAAGGTTCCAGCCCGTCGCCTTGCCGGCGCCGCCGCCCCATTCGGCATCGAGCCAGCCTTCCTGCTGCGCGCCCAGCATGCTGCGCGCCGGGTCTTTCCAGGCAGCGCAGCCGGCCGGGTTCAGCGTGCTGGAGCCGGCCCGCCAGTCACGCGTGCAAACCTGCGCGTCCTTGTATTGCCGCGCGTCCAGCATGTAAAGCGAAGCCAGCCGGCCGTAAGGCACGCGCTGGTAGATACGCATCTCGGCGCCGCCGGCCAGGCCGGCCACCGCGCGCGTGAGCACCGAGGCGCGCACCGGCATGTGCTCATAAAAGGCCTGGTAGGCCGCCGCGCGCCGGGCCGCGAAATCAGCCGCCGGCGGCCCGCTGTTGCCGGGCGATGCACCCGCGTAGTCGTTCTGCACCTCGTGGTCGTCCCAGGTCACCAGCCAGGGGCAGGCCGCGTGCATGGCCTGCAGGTCGGCATCGCTTTTGTGCAGGGCATAGCGCCGGCGATAGTCGTCCAGCGTCAGCACCCAGCCGCCGGTGGGCACGCGCACGGCCTGGCCGGCATTGGGGTATTCATAGATGTAGTCGCCCAGGAACATCACCAGGTCGAGGTTCTCATCCCGCATGTGCCGGTAGGCGCTGTAATAGCCGTGCTCCCAGCGCTGGCAGGACGCATAGGCCAGCCGCAGCCGCGCCACCACCGCATCGGCCGCGGGAAAGGTGCGCGTGCGACCGGTGGCGCTGAGGGCGCCGCCCACGGCGAAACGGTAGAAATACCAGCGGTCGGGCTCCAGTCCCTGCACCTCCACATGCACCGAATTCGCCAGTTCCGCCACGGCCTGCGCCTGGCCGGCCTGCACGATGCGGGTGAAAGCTTCGTCATGCGCGAGTTCCCAGCGCACGGCCACCGGCGCGGACAGCAGCCGCAGGGCCTCTTCACCGTCCAGGGCCAGCCGGGTCCAGAGCACGACCGAGTCATGGGTGGGTGAACCGCTGGCAACGCCCAGCGTGAAGGGATTGCCGGAGAGCCGAACTTGCGCAGCCGCCCTGCCCGGCAGGTAGCAGCCGGCACCGGCCAGCGCCAGCGACTGGAGCAGCCGGCGCCTTTGGATCATGAGCGGCGAGGTCATGCTGGCCCGGTCAATGCCGCACCGGCAGGCGCACGGTAAACGTGGTCCCCGAGCCCGCGCTGCTGCGCACGTCTATGGTGCCGCCGTGGATGTCGACCGCGTTGCGCACGATCGCCAAGCCCAGGCCCGTGCCCTGGATGGTGCCGACATTGCTGGCGCGGTGGAAGGACTCGAACAGGTGCGGCAGCTCGTCCTCCGGAATGCCTATGCCTTCGTCCGCGACTTCCAGGATGACCACGTCCTGCTCGGTGCGCACGCGGAACAGCACCAGGCCGCCCAGCGGCGAGTACTTGACCGCGTTCGACAGCAGGTTGCTGAAGATGTGGCGCAACAACTTCTCGTCGTAAAGGCCCTGCCCTGTCCCGGCTTCGTAGTCCAGGCGCAGCTCGCACAGGCTGTCGGGTTGCTGCGTTCGCGCTTCCTCGACCAGTTGGCGGCACAGCGCCTGCAGGTCCAGCGGATGCGGTTCGAACTCCAGCATCTGCGCATCGGCCTTGCCCAGCAGCAGCACGCGGTCCAGCATGCGCGTCATGCGTTTCACGCCCGCGGCGATGCTGTCGAGGATCTCGAGCTTCTCGGATTCGGGCAACCGGTTGCCGTAGTGGCGCAGCAACTCCTCGGCCGAAAGAATGCCCGAGAGCGGCGTGCGGAACTCATGGCTGGTCATAGCCACAAAACGGGTGCGAAGCTCGTTGAGCGCGCGCTGCTGCTCCAGCGCCTCGCGCGTGTCCTCTTCCGACTTCTTGCGCTCGGTGATGTCGAGGAAGGCCCAGATCACACCCGAGTCGGGGTCTTTCGGCTGCACGCAGCTGCCGGCCATCTGCACCCAGAAGAGCTGCCCGTCGCGGCGCTTGAGCTGGCGTTCGCTGATGTAGCTGCCGGTGGCGATCAGGGTTTCGCGCGCCTCCTTGCCGAACTGTTCCCAGGTCGCCAGGTCGGGATGGATGTAGCTCGAAGGCTGGCCCATAAGGTCTTCGCGCCRGCTGCCCATCATCTGCGCGAACTTCTCGTTGACCCACTCGTGGCGGCGGTTCACCGACAGCACGATGCCCACCAGCGCGCTGTTGAGGATGGCGCCGCGCTCCGACGAGGTGCGCACCAGCTGCGCTTCCAGTTCCTTGCGGCGCGTGATGTTGATGATGACCCAGACCGTGCCCTGGCTCAGGTCGCGCTCGCTGACGGCCTTGCCCGACAGCGACACCCAGATCAGCGTGCCGTCGAACTGCTTCACCTGGATCTCGGCCTCGTAGTTTTCGCCGCGGCTGACGCAGGCCGCCACCTCGCCGCCCACCCGGATGTATTCCTCACGCGAGAGGTAAAAGGGCTCCATCGAGGTCAACTCATTGCTGCCGGCGCCGAAGACTTCCAGCATGGCCTGGTTGGCCCAGCGAAAGCGCCCGTCCGGCGTCAGGAAAGCGATCCCGACGATGGAGTTTTCCAGGATCATCTCGCGCTCCTTGAGCTGCGTGCGGAAATTCTCCTGCGAAACGCTCAGCGCCTCCACCATGGCGTGCTCGGCCAGGGTGCGCGCCTGCGCCTGCTCCTTCTCGCGTCGCGTGACGTTGATGCGGTCGGCCAGCGCGAAGGACAGCACCACCATCTCCAGCGCCGAACCTATCAGCAGCGAATTGGCCGTCAGCGCATGCGATGGCAGCATGCCCGTGTTGTGCAGCGCCAGCGTCACCACACCCACCAGCAGCAGCGCCCAGGCCGCCAGGAAGTATTTCGCGCCCGGGTGGCCGGAGCGCACGCTCAGCACGCCCACCACCACCAGGGTGACCACGCTGAAGACGGCCAGCACCGTCACCATCAGCGAAGACACTACATAAGGCAGCGTGAGCGCCGCCAGCAAGGTCAGCAGCCAACCGGCCACCAGCGCCAGCATGAGCCGGTCCAGGCGCGGCATCCTGAGCGCGCTGGACAAAAAGCTGCGCGCGAACAGCAGCCCGAAGACCGCGGTCGAGGCCATGCCGGCAGGCGGCGAGACGCTGTTCCACCAGAGCTGTCCCGGCCAGAGAAACTGCGCGCCGAAGCCGGTCAGGGCCGCCTGCGCGAGGGCCATGCAGGCCACGAAGGCCACATAAATCACATAGGCCCGGTCGCGCACCGAGAAAAACAGCAGCAGGTTGTACAGCAGCAAGCCAATCAGCAGCCCGAAATACAGGCTGATGGTGGCGTACTCGGCCTGGTCGTGCCGCCACAGCGCCGCGGGCTGCCACAGGTTCACCGGCGCCGACACCGTCCCGCCCGAACTGACCCGCAGGTACAAGGTGCTGGCGGCGCCGGGCTTGAGACGCACCGGCATCACGTGGTTGCGGTGCACCACGGCCCGCTCGGCAAAAGGAGACAGGTCGCCGCCGACCTGGCGGCTGAAGCCGCCCTTGCCGTCCGGCGCGTACAGCTCCAGCCTGTCCAGCGGCGGGTAGGCCAGCTCCAGCATCCAGTCGGCGGGCGCGTCGCGGGCGGCGCGCAAGGTCACACGCAGCCAGATGGCCGAACGGGTCAGCCCGAAATTGGTGGCCGGGCCGGTTTGCGGCACCGGCTGGAAGCGCGCCTGGGCCTCGGGCTTCAGGATATCGGCCAGCACCAGTTCGCCGCCGGCGTCCTCCAGGTAGGTAAAAGAACGCGACAGCGCGTAGCGGCTTTCGTTGCTTATGGCGAGCCCGGGGCCCGCATCGGCCTCCGCCACAGCGGCGGCGGGCGGCTGCGCCCTGGCTGGGCCCGGCTTCTGCGCGGGGGCCGAAAAGGCCAGGCCGGCCAGCAACACGGCCGGCAGCACCAACACACCCCGCAACCAGCCCGGCCTCATGCGGTAACGCCAGGGT
>NZ_JBFUBY010000297.1:0-4797 GCF_056405515.1 Polaromonas sp. P1_G2 | reverse complement strand
GCCGCAACCCCCGCACCGGCGAGGCCATTCCCATCCAGGCCCGCCGTGTGGTCACCTTCCACGCCAGCCACAAGCTCAAAGACCAGATCCAGGGCGAAACTGCGGTCGAGTAGGTCCCGCCAACGCCCAGTCCTCGGCGGCGTGATTTTCACCAAGGCGATCACTTTAGTAACTAGGTGTTACCTGTGTGACGGAACAACAGATTTCAAAAAAGCCCAGCAACCCTTTGCGCTAACTTTCGACTTAGAGTAGATTTAGAGGTTTCCTCCTTAGCGCATTGATTTAATTGGAGAAAACCCTTCCACCCATCCCGGCGAAACGCTATTTCACTATCGGTGAAGTCAGCGATTTGTGCGGCGTCAAACCTCATGTGCTCCGTTATTGGGAGCAGGAGTTTACGCAGCTACGCCCGATGAAAAGGCGCGGCAACCGCCGCTACTACCAGCACCATGAGGTGCTCATGATCCGCCGCATCCGTGACCTGCTCTATGACCAGGGCTTCACCATCAGCGGCGCGCGCAACAAACTCCAGGAAATCGTCCAGATCGAACGCGACAAGCGCCGCAACGGCGAGGTCATGCTGGACGGAGTCGAAGTCCTTGAAGGCGGGGAGTCGCTGCTTGAAGGCGGCGATTCGGTACTCGACGATTTTGAGGACTCGACGGACCACTCCGACTTTGAAGACAGTGAGGGGTCTGACTTGCCCACGGGCACCGCAGCGCAGCAAAGGCTGCAGCTTGTGCGCCGCGAGTTGTTCGAAATCCGCGATCTCCTCGGCAACAACCACTGAGAAGCGCTTCGAGGCAGGCTATAATCTGAGGCTTGTCGGTGTGTGGCGCAGCCTGGTAGCGCACTTGCATGGGGTGCAAGGGGTCGAAGGTTCGAATCCTTTCACACCGACCAATAAAACCAACAGATAGCCGGTTAGCAAACGCTAACCGGCTTTTTTGTTTTTCCGCTCCTGTTTCCGGATGCTGTTCATGCTCACAGATAAGCCTTTGCCCGGTTTGTCTTGCGTGCTGCGGGCACTTCGCGCAGCACCGACTGAATACGCGCGGCCCCCTCCCGGTTCAGCGTGCCGCGCTCCAGGCCCAGGGGCACGGTGCGCAGGGCGAGCTCGCGGTAGAGCGTCTCGGCATCAGCGGAGAGTTCGTGCAGCGCATCAAGGTGCTTGCCGATCGTGCCGACGTCGCCGCGAGCCACGCAGCCGCCCATGCCCCTGGCCAGTCCCGCATCCTTCACGGCCGCGACAGTGCCGGCCAGCAGCGGCAGCAGGGCGTCCAGCGCCTGCTGCTCCGTCCCGCCAAAAGATCTCCAGAGCAGGGACGCCTCACGCAGCAGCGCAATCAGAAAGGGCCCCACGTAATACGCCGATGCGTGGTACAGCGCCCGGCTGCCCTCCGGCACGGTGAAGGGCACACAGCCGAGCCGGGTGGCGATATCGTCGAGTTCCGCCGCAAAACCGCCGTCCGCGGCGATGCCGACGGTGCAGCCCGGCAGGCCGCGCAAGGCAACCTCGGGGTTGGCAAACATCTGCAAGGGGTGAAAGCCGCCGACCCTGGCACCATCACGTTTGGCCTTGTCCAGCGCCACCAGCCCGGTGGCGCCGCTGCAATGCACGACACGGTGCCGCAGCGACCACTGCGGGGATTGCGCGACGGATGCAATTGCGTCATCGGCGACGGTGATCCAGACGAAGTTGCAACGGTCGACGACCTCTTGCGCCGCATGGCAAGGGATCACGCCGGGCACTTCGTCCGTGAATCGTTGCAGGGCTGCCGGGTCGCGCGTCCAGGCCGCCGAAACGCGGTAGCCGGCATTCGCCAGCGCGCGGGCCAATGTCCGGCCCACCCGGCCACAGCCGATAAAACCCATGGTGCCGTCTTTGTCGTGCATGCTCAGTTCTTGTAAGAAGGATCGAGCCGGTCGAGCTTGCGCAGCAGCGCTGGCCACTCGAGGCTGCCGTAGCCGCCGTGCCGCGCTTGCGCCGCGGCGTTGAGGACCGGATTTGTTCGCGCCTCGTTGGCCAGCGTGATTTCCTCGCCCGAAAAACAGCTCACCGTGTTGGCAAGGGCCGACGCCGCCGGCTGGTGGATGGCCCGGTTGCAGCCCAGGATGTCGACCTGGATGCGGCAGGCGTTCTCCAGCCAGTACATGGCGTTGAAGGCCTGCGCGATGCTGGGGCCGCAGGCCAGCAGGCCGTGGTTGCGCAGCATGAGGACGTCGTGCGGGCCCAGGTCATTCACCACGCGCTCGCACTCGGCGCCGTTGATGGCCGGGCCCTCGAAATCGTGATAAGCCACGCGCCCGTGAAAGCGCATGGCGGTCTGCGACAGCGGCAGCAGCCCTTCGGCCAGCGCGCTGACGGCTGTGCCGGCGCGGGTGTGCGTGTGGATGATGCACTGCACGTCGGGCCGGGCGACGTGGATGGGCGCGTGCAGGTAAAAGCCCGCCACGTTGACGCTGTAGCCATGGCCCGGTTGCAGCAGCGTGTTGCCTTGCACGTCGATCTTCACCAGGCTGGAGGCCGTGATCTCCTCGTACAGCATGCCGTAGGGATTGATCAGGTATTGTTCCCCGCCGCCCGGGATTCGCGCGCTGACGTGGTTGTAGATGAGGTCCGTCATGCCGAAGACGGCCAGCAGGCGGTAGCAGGCGGCGAGGTCGACGCGGGTCGCCCACTCCGTCGCGCTGACCTGGCCGCGAACCTCGGTTTCGGGAAGCGTGAGGATGGTGCTCATGGCAAATTCCGGCACGGTCAGTGGCGTATCACGGCCGCGCGCCGAACGATGGCGGGCAGGGCCTGCGAATCGGGCAGGGTGCCGAACACATGCAGGCCGCTACTTGCCAGGCGCGACGCGATGAAAAGCTCCGCAGCCTCCGGTGCGCCGTGCGCCAGCATTTCACCCGCCTGCAAGGCCAGCGCGATGCGCGTGACCAGCATGCGCGCGTGGCCGTCGTGCGGGTAGGCGAGCGCGAGGCGGCCAGCCAGGTCGTCGGTGAAGCGGTCGTAAGCGGCATTCGCGCCCCGGTGCAAGCGCAGCTCTTCGACCAGGGCGTCGCGGCAGCGCCCGTCCTTGTCCATGGCGCGCAGCACGTCCATGCACATCATGTTGGAAGTGCCTTCCCAGATCGAGTTGAGCGGCGCCTCGCGGTACAGCCGGGCCACCGGGTTCTCCATGATGAAGCCGTTGCCGCCGTGCGYCTGCACGCATTCGTAGACGAAAGCTGGGKCCCGCTGGCAGTTCCAGAACTTCATGGTCGGCGTCGCGACGCGCGAGAGCAGCCGTTCGCGCTCGCTGGAGGCCATGCCGTCCGCCGCCCGCGCCACGCGCAAGGCGCCCAGCATGGCCGCCTCGCTGTCGATCGCCAGGTCGGCCAGCACATTGCACTGCATGGGCAGCTCGGCCATGGGCTTGCCGAAAGCCGTGCGCGTCTGGGCATGGTTGAGCGCCAGTGTCAGGGCCTGGCGCATCAGGCCGGCCGAGCCGACCGCGAAGTCCAGCCGCGTGAGGTGCGCGTGCGAAAGGATTTCACGTATGCCGCGCCCTTCCTCGCCCACCAGCATGGACCAGGTGTCGCGGTACTCGATCTCGCTGGATGCATTGGAGCGGTTGCCGCATTTGTCCTTGAGCCGCTGAATGAAAAAATTGTTCAGGCTGCCGTCTGGCCGGAAGCGCGGGACAAACAGGCAGCTCACGCCCGAGCGGGTTTGCGCCAGTGTGTAGAAACCGTCGGCCACCGGAACCGAACAGAACCATTTGTGGCCGGTAATGCTGTAGGTATGACCGTTCGCGCCGCTGCCGGTAAATTCCGCAGTCGTTTGTGTCTGCCGCAAATCGGAGCCACCCTGCTTTTCGGTCATCGCGTAGCCGATTACCGCGGCGCGCTTCTGTTCTATCGGCAGGCGGCGTGGGTCGTAGTCCGCGGCCAGCGTCCTCTGCCGCCAAGCGTCAAACGGCGCCTTGCCGGCAAAACCGGCCGCCGCCGCGTAAGCCATCCCGGTCGGGCAACCCACGCCATTCTCGACCTGGTTCCAGAGGTAGCTCAGCACGGCGCGCGCGAAATGGCCGTTGCCGTGCTCCGTGGTCCAGGCCAGGCTGTGCACCTCGTGGCCGAAGGCCGCGGCCATGAGCTGGTGCCAGGCGGGGTGGAACTCGACCCAGTCGACGCGGTTCCCGAATCGGTCGTGGCTGCGCAGCTTCGGCTCGAATTCATTGGCCAGGCGCGCGGCGTCTTGCCACGCCTCGTCGCCGGCCAGCGCACCCAACGCGCTACATTTTCCGGCGGCCCAGGGTGCGATCTTCATCACAAGCTTGCTCAAGGCCTCATCGTCGTCGAAGGCATTGAAGCCGCCGGCCGGCGCGGCCTGGTTGAGTACTTCATGGGTCGCCGCCGCAGAGCCCGCCGGTTTGACGAACGGTGCTTCGTAAGGGGCGTTCATGGCGCGTCCCTGGAGATCAGTTTCAGCTTCGGTGCCGCATGGCGAAACAGCATGCGCGCCGCCAGGCTGGCGGTGGTCTGGGCGATGGCTTTGGCGGAGTCCGAATCGGGCTCGGCCTCGGGCGCCAGCGGGCCGACCAGCGCTTCCATAAAGGCACCGGTCACGCACGAGGCCGCCACGCCGGGGTCGACCTCGATGAATTCGCCGCTGGCAATGCCTTGCACGACCAGGCGCGCGATCTGGTCACCCAGCGCCGCCCGGTACTGGAGGCGGGCGGCATCGATTTCAGGCTCGCAGGGCTCGGCAATCAAGGCATAGGCCAGCCACCGCCCACGCATGGCGCGCAGCGAGAA
>NZ_JBFUBY010000296.1:0-4807 GCF_056405515.1 Polaromonas sp. P1_G2 | reverse complement strand
CCAGCGGCGCATCGCGATCGGCATTGACCTGGGCACCACGCACTCGCTGGTGGCCAGCGTGCGCAATGGTGTGTCCGAATGCCTGCCTGATGAGCAGGGAAGGGTGTTGTTGCCGAGCGTGGTCCGTTATCTTGAGGGCGACAAACGCCAGATCGGTTATGAGGCCCTGGCGGCGCAGGTGGATGATCCGCGCAACACCATTTCTTCCGTCAAGCGCCTGATGGGCCGTGGCATCCATGACATTGGCAGCCGTGCCCAGTTGCCCTATGAGCTGAACGACAAGCCGGGCATGGTCACGCTGCAGACCGTCGCCGGCGAAAAAAGCCCGGTCGAGATCAGCGCCGAGATCCTGGCCACGCTGCGCTATCGGGCCGAAGACACTTTCAACGACGACATCTACGGCGCCGTGATCACCGTGCCGGCCTACTTCGACGATGCCCAGCGCCAGGCCACCAAAGACGCCGCGCAACTAGCCGGCCTGAACGTGCTGCGCCTGCTCAATGAACCCACAGCGGCCGCGATTGCCTACGGCCTGGACAACGCCAGCGAAGGCGTCTACGCCGTCTATGACCTGGGCGGCGGCACCTTTGACATTTCCATCCTGCGCCTGACGCAAGGCGTCTTCGAAGTGGTGGCCACCGGCGGCGATTCGGCGCTGGGCGGTGACGATTACGACCGCGCGCTGGTCGACTGGGTGCTGGCCAAGGCCGGGCTCGCCGCAGAGACGCTCACCCCATCCGACAAGGCGGCCCTGCAACGCACCGCGCGCAGCTGCAAGGAAGCCCTCTCCGCCGCCGATCCCGTGCCTTTTTCGGTGCAACTGGCCAAGGCCCTCGTCAACTTCGAGATGAAGGCAGAAGACTTCGAAACCGCGACGGCCCACCTGACCCAGCGCACGCTGGCGGCCGTTCGCAAGGCCTTGCGCGATGCCAAGCTGGCCAAGGAAGATATCCAGGGAGCGGTCCTTGTGGGCGGCTCCACGCGCATGCCCCAGGTGCGCAAGGCGGTCGCCAGCTTCTTCGGCCGTGAGCCGCTGGTCAACCTCAACCCCGATGAAGTAGTGGCGCTGGGCGCGGCCATTTCCGCCAACCAGCTGGCCGGCAACAACACGGGGGATGAGCTGCTGTTGCTGGACGTGATTCCTTTGTCGCTGGGTATTGAGACTATGGGCGGGCTGGTCGAGCGCATCGTCCCGCGCAACCAGACCATTCCCACGGCCATGGCGCAGGACTTCACCACCTACCAGGACGGCCAGACCGCCCTGGCCCTGCATGTGGTGCAAGGCGAGCGCGACCTGGTGGCCGATTGCCGCAGCCTGGCCCGCTTCGAGCTGCGCGGCATCCCGCCCATGGTGGCCGGCGCCGCGCGCATCCGCGTGACCTTTACCGTCGATGCCGACGGCCTGCTCAGCGTGAACGCGAAGGAGCAGGTCAGCGGCGTCGAGGCGCGCATTGATGTGAAGCCTTCCTACGGCCTGTCGGACGAGGACATCGCGCGCATGCTGCAGGACAGCTTTTCCACCGCCCAGCAAGACATGAATGCCCGCGCCCTGGCCGAGGCCCGGGTCGATGCGGACCGCATGATCCTGGCCACGCAAAGCGCCCTGGCGGCGGATGCCGACCTGCTCAGCCCCAATGAGCGTGCGCAGATCGACGGCCTCATCGTCGGCCTGGCCGACACGCGCGCGCACGGCGACGCGGCCGCGATAGAAGCGGCCACCCAGGCGCTGGCCAAAGGCACCGAAGCCTTTGCCGCCCAGCGCWTGAACCGGGGCATCAAGCAAGCCCTGGCCGGTAAAAACATCGAGGCCGTCTGAATCGACTGACAACCATGCCCATCATCAAAATACTGCCTCATCCCGAATACTGCCCGCAAGGTGCTGAAATCAGTGCGCCAGCCGGCACCTCGATCYGCGAAGCCCTGCTCGACAACAAGATCAACATCGAGCATGCCTGCGACCTGAGTTGCGCCTGCACGACCTGCCACGTGGTTGTGCGCGAAGGCTTTAATTCGCTGAACGAGCTCGACGAAAGCGAAGAAGACCTGCTGGACCGCGCCTGGGGCCTGGAGCCCAATTCGCGCCTGAGCTGCCAGGCCTTCCTGGCCCAGTCCGACGTGACGGTGGAGATACCCAAGTACTCCATCAACCACGCAAAGGAAAACCACTGAGTTTTCGGGTGAAAACGGGTGGGGTCAGCCTTCTCCGGAGGCGATAATCCAGCCATGCGCCAAATCGTTCTTGACACCGAAACCACCGGTCTTTCCGCTGAAAACGGCGACCGCATTATCGAAATCGGCTGCGTGGAGCTGGTGGCTCGCAAGCTCACCGGCAACAATCGCCACTTCTACCTGAACCCCGAGCGTGACAGCCATGAGGATGCGCTCAAGGTCCACGGCATCAGCAATGAATTCCTGAAGGACAAGCCCAAGTTTTCGGCCGTCGCCGAGGAACTGCTGGAATACCTGCAGGACGCCGAGATCATCATCCACAACGCGCCTTTTGACGTCAGCTTCCTCAACAAGGAGCTCGAACTCGTAGGCAGGCCGCCCATCAAGCATTGCGTGGCCAAGGTCACCGACAGCCTGATGATGGCCAAGGAGCTGTTTCCAGGCAAACGCAACTCGCTGGACGCCCTGTGCGACCGGCTGGAGGTCGACAATTCGGGTCGGACCTTGCACGGCGCCTTGCTGGATGCGGAGTTACTGGCCGACGTCTACATCAACCTGACCCGTGGGCAGAATGCGCTGGTGATGGACGTGGACGATAGGGCCCAGGAAGGCCAGGTCTCGGCGCCGCAGATAGACCTGAGCACGTTTGAGTTGCCTTTGCTGGCGGCGAACGACCAGGAAGCCGCCGAACACGAAAAGCTGCTGGCCGATATCGACAAATCCAGCAAAGGCAAGACGGTCTGGCGCGCCCTGGCTGCCTGAATTGAAGCGCATTCCGGGGGCGGACCGAAAAATCGGCCCAAAACACCATATAATCATAGGCTGACCGATAGGGCGGTTAGCTCAGGGGTAGAGCACTGCATTCACACTGCAGGGGTCGCAAGTTCGAAACTTGCACCGCCCACCAGAATTTGACGAACAAAAAGGCCAAGTCTTGCGACTTGGCCTTTTTTCATTGCGGCGCCAATCGGCGCCGTTTTTCATGGATTTAGAGGACTTCGCTCGCGAAATCGGCCAGGCGTGAGCGCTCGCCGCGTGCCAGCGTGATGTGCCCGCCATGTGGCCAGCCCTTGAAGCGGTCGACGGCAAAGGTCATGCCCGAGGAGCCTTCGGTAAGGTAAGGGGTGTCGATCTGCGCCAGGTTGCCCATGCAGATGATCTTGGTGCCSGGGCCGGCCCGTGTGATCAGCGTTTTCATCTGCTTGGGCGTCAGGTTTTGCGCCTCGTCGATGATCACGTACTTGTTCAGGAAGGTGCGGCCGCGCATGAAGTTCATGCTCTTGACCTTGATCCGCGAGCGGATCAGCTCGTTGGTGGCGGCGCGGCCCCATTCACCCGAGCCGCTGTCGGTTTTGCCCAGCACTTCCAGGTTATCGTCCAGCGCGCCCATCCACGGGCCCATTTTTTCTTCTTCGGTGCCCGGCAGGAAGCCGATGTCCTCGCCCACGCTCACCGTGGCCCGCGTCATGATGATTTCGGTGTAGCGGCGGTCGTCGAGCACCTGCGTGAGGCCGCTGGCCAGCGCCATCAGCGTTTTGCCCGTGCCCGCCGTGCCCGCCAGGGTGACGAAGTCCACCTCCGGGTCCATCAGCAGGTTCATGGCGAAGTTCTGTTCGCGGTTGCGCGTGGTGACGCCCCAGACGGCATTTTTGAGGTGGTTGTAGTCCTTCAATGTCTTCAGGACGGCGGTTTTGGCCCGGATTTCCGTCACACGGGCATACAGGGGCGGCTCTCCGGGGGCCTCAAAGAACACAAACTGGTTGATCAGCAGGCTGCCCACGATGGGGCCCGTGATGCGGTAGAAGGTGTGGCTGCCTTGCTGCCAGCTTTCGATGGTCTTGCTCTGGCGCGTCCAGAAGTCCGCCGGCAGGGCCAGCGAGCCGGAGTACAGCAGGTCGCCGTCTTCCAGGGTTTTGTCGTTCTGGTAGTCGTCGGTTGCCAGGCCCAGGGCGCGCGCCTTGACGCGCATATTGATGTCCTTGGACACCAGGACTACTTCGCGCGGTGCGTATTCCTTGCGCAGGGCCTCGACCACGCCCAGGATCTGGTTGTCGGCCTTGCCCTGCGGCAGGCTCATGGGCAGCGTGTAGTCCAGCGGTTTGGTCTGGAAAAACAGGCTACCGCCGGCCTCGGGATGGCCGGTGGTGTCCAGCTTCAAGCCCTTGGCGATATCGGCGCCCTGGGCGCCTGCCAGCGCGTCCAGCGTGCGACTGGTCTGGCGGGCATTGCGCGCTACCTCGGTCATGCCCTTTTTGTGGCCGTCGAGCTCTTCGAGCACGATCATGGGCAGGAAGATGTCATGTTCCTCAAACCGGAACAGGCACATCGGGTCGTGCATCAACACGTTGGTGTCGAGCACGAACAGCTTGGTGGGGCCGGTGTGCTTCGCCTTTTTGGGTTTGGTTACCGGCTGCGGGAGAGCAATGCTCTCTTTTTTATAGCTGGTGGGAGCCGGTTTTCCGGGGTGAGCGGCTTCCTTTCCTTTAAAAGCCGAAGGATGGCTGCCTTCACCCGCGGCCCGGCTGTCAAACAGGTCCATCACCGGGGGCTTCTGGGCGGATTCAGCACTTTCCGTTTTTCGTACGACTTTTGAGGGTGAGCGGGCTGGCGCGTCAAGCGCGTCAGGGGAGAGCAGGGC
>NZ_JBFUBY010000295.1:0-4820 GCF_056405515.1 Polaromonas sp. P1_G2 | reverse complement strand
GGCGCGCGACGCCGGCTACGACGGCGTCGAGATCATGGGCAGCGAAGGCTATTTCATCAACCAGTTCCTGGTCACCCACACCAACCAGCGCAGCGACGACTGGGGCGGCAGCTACGCCAACCGCATGCGCCTGGCCGTCGAGATCGTGCGCCGCACGCGCGAGGCCGTGGGCCCCGACTTCATCATCATCTACCGCCTCTCGATGATCGACCTGATCCCCGGCGGCAGCAGCTGGGAGGAAGTCGTGCTGCTGGCCAAGGCCGTCGAGGCCGCCGGCGCCACCCTGATCAACAGCGGCATAGGCTGGCACGAGGCCCGCGTGCCGACGATTGCCACCTCGGTGCCGCGCGGCGCCTTCACCTGGGTCACCAAAAAGCTGCGCACCGACCTGCGCGCAGCCGGCCTCACCATTCCCGTCGTCACCAGCAACCGCCTGAACATGCCCGAAGTCGCCGAGCAGGTGCTGGCCGACGGCTGCGCCGACATGGTCAGCATGGCGCGCCCCTTCCTGGCCGACCCGGACTTCGTCAACAAGGCGGCCCAGGGCCGGCGCGATGAGATCAACACCTGCATCGCCTGCAACCAGGCCTGCCTTGACCACGCCTTCCAGGCCAAGCTGGCGAGCTGCCTGGTCAACCCGCGCGCCGTGCATGAGACCGAACTCGTCATCAAGATCACTGCCGCCAAAAAGCGCGTCGCCGTCATAGGCGCCGGCCCCGCCGGCCTGGCCGCCGCCACCACGCTGGCCCTGCGCGGCCACAGCGTGGACTTGTACGACGCGGCCGACAAGATAGGCGGCCAGTTCAACCTGGCCAAGCGCGTGCCCGGCAAGGAAGAGTTCGAGGAAACCCTGCGCTATTTCGGCCAGCGCATCCTCGGCACCGGCGTGCGCCTGCACCTGAACACCCGTATCAGCGCGCAAGACCTGATCGCCGGCAAGTTCGACGAGGTCATACTCGCCACCGGCGTCACGCCGCGCAACCCGCGCATCCCCGGCCAGGAGCATCCCAAGGTGCTCAGCTACATCGACGTGCTGCTGGGCCGCCAGCCCGTGGGCGAGCGTGTGGCCCTCATAGGCGCGGGCGGCATCGGTTTTGACGTCGCCGAATTCCTGGTCACGCCGGCAGGCCATTCCACCGCGCTCGACCTGCCCGCCTGGCTGGCCGAATGGGGCGTGGCCGACCCCGGCGAGGTGCGCGGCGGCGTGGTGCGCCCGCAAGCCACGCCGCCCGCGCGCCAGGTCACGCTGCTGCAGCGCAAGCCCGGCAAGCTGGGCGCCGGCCTGGGCAAGACCACCGGCTGGATACACCGCGCCGCGCTGAAAATGAAAAACGTCGAGATGCTCTCGGGCGTCAACTACGAACGCATAGGCGAGCAGGGCCCGGACCTGGGCCTGTTCATCACCTTCGGCGAAAAGCGCCTGGACGGCACCGTGCTCACCGTCGACAACATCGTGCTGTGCGCCGGACAGGAGCCGCTGCGCGAACTGCTGGAGCCGCTGCGCGCGGCCGGCGTCAAGACGCATTTGATAGGTGGCGCGCATGAGGCGGGCGAACTCGACGCCAAGCGGGCAATAGATCAAGGAACCCGTCTGGCTGCGATTCTTTAAGGCCTTCAGTTCTTACTCCCTCTCCCTCTGGGAGAGGGAGAAAGAAAAACCAGAGCCGCTCAGAATTTATTCGCAGTTCTAAATGCGGACCAAACTGAACAGCAGCAGCCCCAGCGCCATCCCAAAACTCAGCGCATGCATATTCGCCGCCATGGCAAAGCGATTCATGAGCCTCAGGCCCTGCTGGTCCTGCGAGCCCAGCAGGAACAGCAGGCACATCTCGCGGCGCCGCTGCGGGTCGACCGCGCTGTGCTTCTTGAGCGCCTTGTGCATGGACACCGACAGGTAGATCGCGACCACCGAGGCCAGCGCGATGATGGGAAAAAACCAGCCGCGCACCATCCATGCGGGAAGCTGCGGCGCCAGCCAGGCGCGCAGCAGGTCGGCGGCGGCAAAAATCAGGAAACCCGCGGCGAAACCCAGCCATTCCTGGGTGCGGAACTTCGCCATCATTTTCCTGGCCCTGGTTTCCAGGGGCAGCTCGTAAGCCATGCGGATCACCTCGTGCGAACAGTACGCCCGGTGTGCGGCCCCATGCCGGGCAACGCGGGTGCAAGGATTCTGCGCAGGAACACCCGCCGCGGCAATACTGCAAATGCAGGAGAACGGTGGTTTTATTTACGTCGCAGCGGGTCCAGCAGCGGCTTCAGGCCGTTGTGATCGATTTCCTGCATCAGCGCCAGCAGGCGGCCGATTTCCCCTTTGGGGAAACCCTCGCGGGCAAACCAGTTCAGGTAATTGCCCGGCAGGTCGGCGATCAGCGTGCCCTTGTGTTTGCCGAAAGGCATTTCGCGGGTCACCAGCAGGAGCAGGTCGTCGGGGTTCATATATATAAGCCTAGCCGCCTGCCCGTTTGGGCGCGTAGCCCTGCTTCTGCAGTTCCGCCATCACGCGCTCGCAATGGTCGCCCTGCACCTCGATCACGCCGTCCTTGGCCGTGCCGCCCGAGCCGCAGGCGGCGCGCAGCTGCTTGCCCAGCAGCGCCAGCGCCATGGCGTCCAGCGGCAGGCCCTTGACCACGGTCACGGTCTTGCCGCCCCGACCCTTGCTTTCTCGGCTCACGCGCACCGGGCCGCCCGCCGCGGCCACCGCCTGCTTGCAGGCGCAGGCCGCCAACGGCCGGCGGCAGCCGGGGCACATTCTTCCGGCCTCGGTGGAATAGACCAGGCCGCCTGTGGGAGTTTGTTTCATTGGGAAGGGAGAACCAGGAAATGAGAACCAAGGACGTATCCGGCCGGCCGGCATCGCTGTAGTTTTAGAACGACCGTTCGCAAAAATTTGTGAACTAGTTCACGAAAACCGCAGAATGTACCTTATAAACACGGGCGGGGATCGGCAGCTACGCCCCCTCTCAGGACGATAACAACTTCGGGCGACTCGGGACGCGAACAATGACAGGCAGCAGTTTTCTGATCGGATTTTTCATCTTTGTCGGCAGTGTGGCCCTGGGTGCCCTCGGTTATGAACGCTGGCTGTCCCATGTGGTGGCCAACCGCAAAAAGGTCGCGCGCAACCATGCCCTGCGCGCCAAACCCCTGACCAGCCGCGACGAACTCCAGGTCTGGCGCTGGCTCGAAGAAGTCTTTCCCGAACACCGCATCCTGCCCAAGATCCCCTTCACCGGTTTTATCGAGCCCAACCAGCGCGGCGGCGACGCCCACTGGCAGGCGCTGCTGGGCACCTTGAATTTTTCCTGCGCGCTGGCCGACCAGAAAGGCACGGTGCTGGGCTGCATCGACGTGCTGGGCCGCGGCGAGGTGACCGGCCGCAACCATGCCTTCAAGCGCGAACTTCTGGCCCGCGCCGGCATCCCCTACTGGATCATCGAAAGCCAGCGTCGGCCCAGCGCCGCGCTGCTGCGCGAGAAATTCCTGGGCGCCGCCATCAGCGAAGCCGGCAAGCTGGCGACCGCCGAACGCGCCCGCCGCGCCGCCCCCGCCAGGCTCGAGCGGCCGCAGCTTTCACGCGTGTCCAGCAATGCCTCGGACCTCACCAAAACCGGCATGACGCCGCTGCACCTGAAGTCCACCCTCAAGCTGCAGTCACTGGCCCGGGCCTTCGCCCTGCGCCTGGCCGGTGAAGAGCCGCGGCGCGACCGCATCCGCTACTCCAGCACCAATCCCAGCAGTTCGATTGTTTAGGGCTTCGGCTAAGCCCCTTTAAGCAGGAACTCCATCTCGGTCCCCGCCAGGTTCAGCACGTCGTTGTGCGCCAATGGCGTCGCCTTGGCACTTATAGGCTTGCCGTTGAGCGTCGACGGCGTCTCGCCGTCCATGTGGGCCACGTAGTAGCCGTCGCGCCGGTGCGAGATCGACACCACCGCCACGCCCGGCTGGCCGAAGGTGGTCACCGCCTTGACCACCGCCATTTCCAGGCCCGCCGATGAGCCCGACAGCACCTTGAGGCTGGCCTGCAGCGCGCCGGTGGTACCGGGCAGCCCTATCGCATCGAGCGACATCGCGGTGGTTTCCTGGCTTTCGGCCTGCGCCTCATGCTCGGAGGTCGCCAGGTACTGGATCCTGAAGTTGCCGATGTTGATGATGTCGTTGTCGTGCAGCAGCTCGCGCGCCTTGACCATATGGCCGTTCAGGTAGGTGCCGTTGGTGCTGCCCAGGTCGCGCAGGTAGACGTCGGCGATGCCCTTGAGCTCAAACACGCAGTGCTCGCCGCTGACCACCAGGTTGTCGAACACGATGTCGTTGTACGGCCTGCGGCCCAGCGTGGTGCGGTCGCTCTTCAGGTAGACATGCTTGATTTCGACGCCTTCGACCGATGCGATGAGTTGCGGCATGAGGAGAAGCCTTTCTTCTGAGGTTGCCGCCACTCCCAACGCGGCGGTCTCTTCATCGTAGCGCCGGCCCCGCGAAGGCACAAGGGCACTATGTCTTGGGCGTATCTGTGTTCCGGCAGGCCGCGCGGACCAGCCGCTGCGTCGGGTTGGGTGTCACGTCGACAAACTCCATGCGCCTGACCACGCCCTCGGCGTAGGTCGAGGTCTTGTGCGACTCACCCTGCCACAGCGGCTGCTGGTAAAAATCCAGCGAGAGGTAGCGCGCGTTTTTGTGCGCGCAGTCGAACTGCACGGTCGAGGTGTAGGAGCGGTAGGGCACGCCGTCCCAGCTGGTGCGCGGCTTGGAGCGGCTCACGCGTATCTTCATCGTGCGCACCTCGCCCTGCACCGACACCGGGATGGGATCCACCTCGATGGTGT
>NZ_JBFUBY010000294.1:0-16067 GCF_056405515.1 Polaromonas sp. P1_G2 | reverse complement strand
CCGCTTCACTGGAGGCCTGTTTCGGGCCGCTCAGGCGCGTGCCCTGACGCCCTACCGGGCGTCTATCAGCGACTGCAGAACATCCGGCGCGAAATGCTCGCCGATATAGTCGGCCAGGCCGTCGAACACCGAATCCAGCGTGGGCGCGGCCGCGCCGAACAGCGCCTGCAGCACGCGTGGGTCTTCAAACATGCCATGTAAATAAAGGCCCAGCACATTGCCGGCATGGTTCTGCCAGGCCAGCCCCTCGGGCATCACGGCATGCGCGATGTCCCCCGCCGCGGCCATGGCCGAATGCGGGGCCGTCTGGCCGTGGTGGATTTCATAACCCTGCACTTCGACACCCGACAAGGCGGCCCATAGCCCGCGCAGCGGTGTGAACCCGGCCTGGCGGTGCCGCACGGTCTTGGCTTCGTCAAACACCGTGACCACCGGCAGCAGGCCCAGGCCGGGCGCGTTGCCGTCTATGCCGTGCGGGTCTATCAGCGCCTCGCCCAGCATCTGCAGGCCGCCGCAAATGCCCAGCACCGCGCCGCCCCGGCCCGCGTGCGCTGCCACGGCCTGGTCCAGCCCCTGCGCGCGCAGCCAGGCCAGGTCGCCGCTGGTGTGTTTGGAACCGGGCAGGATCACCCAGTCGGCGCCCATCAGCTCCGCCGGGCTGCGCGCCCACTTGAGGCGCACACCGGGCACATTCTTGAGCGGCTGGAATTCGTCGAGGTTGCTGATGCGCGGATAGGCGACCACGGCAACCGTGGTGCTGATCGCGCCCGAAGCCACGCTGCGGTCGTCAAAGACCCCGTCTTCCTCGGGCAGGCCGTGCTGCCACCACATGGGCAAGGTGGCCACTGTCGGAATGCCGGTCATGTCCTGCAGCATCTGCGGTCCCGGCGCCAGCAGTTTGGCGTCACCGCGGAATTTGTTGAGCACAAAGCCTTTGATGAGTTTTCGCTCGGCTTCGTCCAGCATGGCCCAGGTGCCGTAGAGATGCGCGAACGCGCCGCCGCTGTCTATGTCGGTCACCAGCAGGCAGGCCGCATGGGCGTGCTGCGCGGCGCGCATGTTGACGATGTCGCTGGCCTTGAGGTTGATCTCTGCCGGCGATCCCGCGCCCTCCATCACCACCACGTCGTTCTCGGCGATCAGTTCATCAAGCGCCCGCGACACCACAGGCCAGACCGAGGCGCTGCGGCCGCGCCATTCCATGCGCGACAGTTCGGCATTGACCTGCCCCATCAGCACGACCTGGCTTTGGGTGTCTTTTTCGGGCTTGAGCAGCAACGGGTTCATGCGCACGTCGGGCACGGCTCTCGCCGCCAGCGCCTGGAAATACTGGGCGCTGCCGATCTCGCCCTGCTCCACCACCCTGGCGTTGTTGCTCA
This sequence comes from Polaromonas sp. P1_G2, assembly GCF_056405515.1. Lineage (NCBI taxonomy): Bacteria > Pseudomonadati > Pseudomonadota > Betaproteobacteria > Burkholderiales > Comamonadaceae > Polaromonas > Polaromonas sp. P1_G2. The sequence goes on along the minus strand of NZ_JBFUBY010000294.1, from coordinate 14,688 downwards.
TGTTCTGCGCTTTAAACGGCGCAACCTTGAGTCCTTGCCGTGCGTAATAACGGCACAGCGCGGTCGTCAGCCAGCTTTTGCCGGCGCCGCTGGTGGTGCCCAGCACCATGACACTTTTTGCGCTCATGTGGTTCTAAAAAGTTGTTGCCACGCATTGTGCAGCGCATCCTGCACGGCGGGCGGCTGCACGCCCAGGCGCACATGGCCGGGCAGGCCGAAGGAAGCCGTGTCGCGCAGCTTGATGCCCTGGGCGCGCAACGCGGCCAGGGCCTGTTGCAGGTTCTGGCCTTCCGGCAAGGCCGGTTGCGCGCAGAAAAAATTCGCGTCGCTGGGCAGGCAGCGCCAGCCCAGCGATTCGCATACCGCGATCTGCCGGGCCTTCCATTCACGCAAGGTCTCGAGGCTGGCGGCCAGCCAGTCCTGCGCCTCGTGGCCGGTCCAGGCCATCAGCATGGCCTCGCCGTGCGCACCCACCGGCCAGGAGGGGCAGAGCTGCTCGAGCGCAGCAGCGCTGCCCTCTTGCCCCAGCGGCGCAATCACATAGGCCGCGCGCACGCCGGTCAGGCCAAGCGCCTTGTTGGGCGTCCAGAGCTGCCAGGTGTTGTTGAGTTGTTGCGGCGAAAGCGTAGGCGCGGCGCTAAGCCTCAGCGGCTCGTAAGCACGGTCCAGCACGACAAGCGTTTGCGTGCCCCGACCGTCGACAAGCGCGCTCAAGCCTTGCTGTGCGGCCCCAAGTGGGCTGGAAGGCTCGCAGGCCCAGAGCAGTTGCGCATCCTCAGGTTTGCCGGCCACCGCCATGCCCTGCGCATCCGCGGCCTGCGCGTAATCGCCATAACTGAGCGGCGGCAGCCAGATGGCACGCGCGCCCTGCCCGACCGCCAGAGCCGTGATGCGAAAGATGAATTCACTGGCGCTCGCGGCCGGCAGCACACGCGCCTCGTCCACGCCATGGAAGGCCGCCAGTTGCCGGCGCAAAACCGTGTAGCAGGCGTCGGGATAACGCGTGGCATCGGCCCGCTGGACGGCCACGATTGCCGAAGGGCAAGGCCCGCAGGCATTGCTGTTGGTTGAAAAGTCATGCAGCGGAATGCCCAGGCCATCGGGTCCGCCATGGGTGCGGTGTTTCGCGCTCATGCCGACTCCACCAGCACCGCGGCCAGCAGCAGCACCGCCGTGGCCAGGACGACCAGCGCAAACACTGCCTTGGCGGCCAGGCCCTGGGCCAGCGACGTGTCCGCCGCGGCGGGCGGCCGGCCTTCAGGGTTCAGCGTGTAGACGCCGGGTTTGCCCAGCGAAACACCCAGCGCCAGGGCCATGGCCGCCATGGGCCAGCCGCTATTGGGCGATGGGGTCTTGCGCGCTTCTTGATGCAAAGCGTGAAACGGCAGGCCGCGTGCCACCAGCGCGAGCAGCAGCGCGGTGRGGCGCGCCGGCACCCACGACAGCACGTCGTCCGCGCGCGCAGCCCACTTGCCGGCCCATTCCCAGTGCTTGCCGCGATAAGTGCCGCGGTAGCCCCACATGGCATCGGCGGTGTTGGCGAAGCGGTAGATGGCGGCGCCGGGCAGGCCGAACAGTACAAACCAGAAGAGGGGCGCCACCACGGAGTCGTTGAGGTTTTCGGCGAGCGATTCGATCGCGCTTTCGCGCACCTGGCTGGCACTGAGTTGCCTGGTGTCGCGGCTCACAAGCCAGGACAGGCGCTCGCGCCCGGCTTCCAGCGACTGGCCCAGCGCCAGCTCGACCGCGCCGACCTCTTCGCGCAGCATGCGCCAGGACATCATGCATTTGAGCAACCAGGCCATCAGCACCACCAGCAAGGCGGTGTCGACCGCGCCCTGCCAGTCCGGCGCCGCGACGTAGCCGGCCAGTTGCCAGAACACCAGTGCCTGCGCGCCCCAGGCCACGACGCCCACCAGTGCCACGCCCAGCCACCAGGCCAGCGCGCCCAGCCAGAATGCCGTCGCGGGTGGGCAGTGCACCGTCACGCCGCCGCAGAGTTTCAGGTAGTTGCCCATCCAGACCACCGGGTGGACGGGCGAAGGCGGCTCGCCCATGTGCCGATCTATCCACAGCGCCAGCCCCAGGGCCAGCGCCAGGCAACCGGCGGCATACGGCAGGCCGGGTGAAAGGTAAAAACCGGTCCAGATCATGGACGGCGGCAAAGCGAGGCAGACCGTCGGGGCTCGTCGGGAATCGTCATGGCACCTCTTGGGAAGTGGGGGCGGCGCCCCATCGGTCCTCAAACACCATCTCGGCCAGCGGCGCGCGGCGCGCCCACTTTTCGGCCTGCAGCATGGGCTGGTCGTAAAAAGCCTGCACCGGTCCCAGGCACAGCACGGCGATCGGCTGGCTGCCCTCGGGCATGTGCAGCAGCGCGGCCAGTTGCAGCGGATCAAAGATCGAGACCCAGCCCATGCCCAGCCCTTCGGCACGCGCCGCGAGCCAGAGGTTCTGGATGGCGCAGGCCGCCGAGGCCAGGTCCATCTCGGGCAGCGTGCGGCGGCCGAACACATGCTGCTCCCGCCCCGGCGGCAGCGCCACCACCAGCACCTCGGCGGCATCCAGCACGCCCTGCACTTTGAGTTTCATGAACTCGTCTTCGCGGGTACACCGCCTCCTGCTCAGCGGCGCTGAAGGCGTGGCCGGGCGTGGCCGGACCCCCGGCCGGGACCAAACCCGTCACAGCGCTCACTGCGGTGCTTGCACGGCGCCGACAGCAGGCGCCTCAGTACGTTGCAGCACCGCCAGCAAGGCCGGGCGTACCCAGYGCTGGAAGGCCCATCCGCCGGCCAGGCCCATACAGACCCAGAACGACAGGGACACCCAGGTGGTGGCCCAGATGAACTGCGTGCCCAGTTGCTCCAGCGCGGCATGGGCTTCAGGGCCGAAGCCGGCCAGGGCATCGCCCTGCAGCTTGGGCGCGCCCACCACAAAGGGCAGCGCCAGCAAGGCAGCGGCCACCAGCCAGCGCCAGGATGCGCGTGCAAAACCGGCCACGGCGCAAGCGCCGGCCGCACTGGCCACCGCCAGCACCCACCAGACCTGGCGGGCCTGCAATGGCGCGGCCTCCATGCCGGGCACTTCCGCATGCAGGCCCAGCGAGGGCCAGAGGTGAAAGCTCAGCCAGCCGGCCGCCGCCACCAGGCCGGCCAGGCGCAGCGAGGCCACCGCGCCGCCGCGCCGGTAAAGCCATACGCCCATGACCGCAAACAGCAGCAATGCCATGCTGAAAGCGTGCAGGATGTTGGCCACCCAGGTCCAGCCAATGCGTTCGGCGCCGTTTGCGGGCTCCCATTCCTTGGCGGTGCCGTGCTCGTGAGGCGCCGCGCCTTCGGCATGCGTGTGGGCAGCGGGCGCTTCGGCAGGCTTGGGAGCCTCGGCCTTTTGCTCTTCATACACCTCAGCCGCCAGGATCAGTGGGGCGGCTTGCCAGCGCTGCATGCCGGTTTGCACGCTGCCCACCACCACCGCGGTGGCCAGGGCAGCCCAGATCAATCGTTGGAAAATCATGGATGTCTCCCGGTGAAAGTACAGCTCAATGGCAAGGTTTGACGGTGATGTGGCGCACATCGTGCGCGGCGTTGTGCGCCAGCGGGCTCTCGGCAAAGGCCACGCCGTAGAGGACGACAAAGCCCAGTGCCGCGGCGCCGAACAGCGGACGCAGCACGGCCAGGCCGGGGTTGAGGGTGTGGGAAGGGCTGTGGGTCAGCGTTGTCGGTTCGGTCATGGCGATCTCCTTGAAGTAAGTGGTAAATGGAAGGGAGGGTGAAATAAATCAAACGTAATGGATTCGGTGCGTCATGTCGAGCCCTGGCCGACGGGGGGCAGCCGCGCCAGGATACCGCCGCGCAGGCGCTCGGGCCGCGAGTTCCGGGCCAGGTTGCCGTCGGCGCTGTGCTTGTGCAGTTGGGCGCAGGCCAGCACCTGGGCCGCAGTCTCGGCGTCGGGGACCAGATCGCCGAAGTAATAGCTGAATTTGCCCGGCGCCTGCAAGGTCACGGTGCAGGCGCGGGAGCAGCCGCTCATGCAGGCCAGGCCGCGCAGCTGCAGGCCTTTGTGTTCCCCGGTGTCGAGCTCGCACACCAGCAACGCGTCCTGCACGGCCTCGAACAGGGCCAGGCCGTGGGCCGGCAGTTCGCGCGATGCGCCCGGCGGGCGGCAAGTGGTGCAGACAATGATTTCGGTATCGGACATTGTTAAGGGTTCGTTTTGCAATGGGGAGGTCAAGCTGGCGCCAGGTGGTGTTCCGCACCCCAGCGCGCGGCCCAGGCGGCACAGCGGCCCAGGGGTTTGTGCGGATCATCAAAGTCCACGATCACGAGATGCTGCGCCGCCAGCGGCGCCTGGGGCTTCTCCAGCGTGCGGCCGTCCGTCAGCAGCCACAGCCAGCATTCGGTGGGGCCGCTTTTGCGCAGGCTGCGCTGCAGCAGCCTTTCGGCCTGGACAAGCGCTTCGGCCAAAGGCGTGCCACCGCCACCGCCGACGGGACGCAGGCGCTGGCTGCCGGCGGCGCGTGCGCGGCCCGGCGGCAGCAATAACTCGACGCCCTGCCCGCCGAAGCGCAGCAGTGCCACGTCGTCGCCCTGGCGCGCGGCCTGCTCGATCATGAAGGCTGCATGGCCCTTGGCYAGCGCCAGGCGGCCACGCGCGCGCATGGAGCCCGAGGTGTCGAGCACGATGCAATGCAGCCGGCTGCCGCGCAGCGCCACGGGCTGGCGGCGCAGATGCTCGCGCCGCAGCGGCGCGGGCCCTTTGGCCACCACGGTGGGCAGCCAGGCGATGGCGGCACTGTGCTGCGCGCCCCCCTGCGCCGCGACGCTTGCGGGAGGAAGCTGGGGTGGAGGCCACCGCCGGCCGCCGGGCCCGTTGCGCGGGCGGCGGCCGGGGTGGCCTAGGCTTTTTTTGGCGGCCACCCCGCGATGCGCTGGACCTTGGCCATGCCTTCGGGCTGCGCCGGCAACGCGCCCCAATCACCTTGCGGCGTGGATGCTGCGGACGGTTCATCTTGAGGGCGCTCCGGGCTGTGTGGGGGCTGCTGCCGTTCCGGGGCATTCGCCGGTGCCTGCGGTTCAGCACGGCCTCAGGCCAGGTGAGGCGCGGCAGCGCGGAGCGGGCCGCCWCCAGCGCGGCGCTGAGCCTGCGTTGTTCTTCCGCATGTTGCTCGCCGAGTGCGGCCGGGTTTTCATCAAAACCCAGGCGCGCACGGAGGATGGCGGTGCGCTGCTGCGCATCCACCGGATTGGCCAGCGCCACCGACAGGCCGAAGCGGTCCAGCAGCTGCGGGCGCAGCTCGCCCTCCTCCGGATTCATGGTGCCCACCAGCACGAAGCGCGCGGCATGCTGGCGCGAAATGCCGTCGCGCTCCACCGTGTTCACGCCGCTGGCGGCCGCGTCGAGCAAGGCGTCTACCAGTGCGTCGGGCAGCAGGTTGACTTCGTCCACATACAGCACGCCCTTGTGGGCCCGCGCCAGCAGGCCGGGCGCCAGGCGCACCTTGCCGTCGCGCAGCACATCTTCGACATTCAGGGTGCCCACCAGCTGCTCCAGGCTGGCGGCCAGCGGCAAGGTGACAAAGGGCGCGTCAGGCAGCAGCGCGGCCAGGGCGCGCGCTGCCGTGGACTTGGCCGTGCCGCGCGGGCCGCTGATCAGCACACCGCCGATGCCGGGATCTATGGCCGCCAGCTGCAGCGCGCGCTGCAGCTGCGGCTGGCCGACCAGCGCGGTGAAGGGAAAGGCCGCGCGCGCGGCGGGCTCAATGGCCTCAGCGGAAATGTTCAGTTCAGGGTGGTTCATGCCAGGGGTCCTTCTCCGTGTTCTTCAAGCCGGCGCTCCAGCGCCAGCAGATGTTCTTCAATGCGCTCGCGGTGCTCACCGGGCGCCTGCCACAGGCCGCGCCGCACGGCTTCGAGCAGGCGCTCGCCGATGCTGMGCAGCGCGCCGGGGTTGTGCCGCTGCAAAAATGCACGGTTGGTGTCGTCGTGCAGATAGGCCTCGGCCACCAGCGCGTACTGGTGGTCGCCCACCACGCCGGTGGTGGCGTCAAAGGCGAACAGGTAGTCCACCGTGGCCGCCATCTCGAAAGCGCCCTTGTAGCCGTGGCGGCGCACACCTTCCAGCCACTTGGGATTCACGGCGCGCGAACGCACGACACGCGCCACTTCCTCGCCCAGCGTGCGTATGCGCGGCGCACCCGGCACGCTGAAGTCGCCGTGGTAGAGCGCGGCCGGCGCGCCGGCCAGCTGCTCCACCGCCACCGCCATGCCGCCCTGGAACTGGTAGTAGTCGTCCGAATCGAGCACGTCGTGCTCTCGGTTGTCCTGGTTGTGCAGCACAGCGTCCAGGCCGGCCAGGCGCTGCTCGAAACTGCGGCGTGCGGCCGCGCCGTGTTCGCCCTGGCCGTAGGCAAAGGCACCGGCGCGCAGATAGGCCTGGGCCAGGTCGGCGCCGTCGTTCCAGCGGCCGCTGGCCATGACTTCCTGCAGCCCGGCGCCGTAGCCGCCGGGGCGCGGGCCGAACACGCGCCAGCTGGCCTCGCGCTCGGCGGCCTCGGCGCTGAGGCCCCTGCCCTGCGCCTCTTGCGCTTCGCGCCGCACGCGGGCGCGTATCGGGTTCACCTCGTCGGGTTCGTCCTCTTCGCTGATCGCGGCCMCGGCGCGCACGGCGGTATCGAACAGGTCGATCACATTGGGGAAGGCGTCGCGGAAGAAACCCGATACGCGCAGGGTCACGTCCACGCGCGGCCGGTTTTTGATGGCCATGGGCAGCACTTCGATGTCCACCACGCGGCTGCTGCCGTCAGCCCATTTGGGCCGCACGCCCAGCAGCGCGAAAGCCTGGGCAATGTCCTCGCCGCCGGTGCGCATGGTGCTGGTGCCCCAGACCGACAGGCCCAGGCAGCGCAGCATCTCGCCGTGGTCCTGCAGGTGGCGTTCGACCACACGCTCGGCAGCGGCGGCGCCCATGGCGTAGGCGGTCTGCGTGGGCACGGCGCGTGTGTCCACCGAATAGAAGTTGCGCCCCGTGGGCAGCACGTCAGGCCGGCCGCGCGAGGGCGCGCCACTGGGGCCCGCGGGTACAAACATGCCCGACAAGCCCCGCAGGCACTGGGCGATCTCCTGCGGGCCGCAGGCGTCCAGGCGCGGGCGCAGCACCTGGTGCATGCGTTGCAGCACCGGCGCGGTGTGCGGCCAGGCGGCCGCATCCCAGGGTTCGCCGGCGATGACATGGTCCGCGACGAGTTGCCGGGCCAGCAATTCCAAACGCTCGCGCGTGTGGCCGGCGTGGCGCCAGGCTTCGGGACTCAACTGCTGCAACACCGCGGGATGGGGGCCGGTCCATGGAGCGGCCCACTCGGGGCTGAGTGCATTGAAGCCCCCGACGCCATCCAGCTTCAAATCCTGGGCCAATGCCACCAGCAAGCTGCGCTGGCCGGCGGCCGAGCCACCAGGGAAACGCGCCAGCGCCACCAGCGTATCAACCTGCTGGCGGCCCTGCGGCGAGCTACCCAGGATGTGCAGGCCGTCGCGGATCTGCGATTCCTTGATCTCGCAGAGGTAGGCGTCGAGCCGCTGCAGCAGCGCCTGGCGCGCCGCCTCGTCCACGGGTTTGGCAAAACCCAGCTCAGCGTGCAGGCCTTCGCTGAGCACGCGCTCCAGGATGTCCACGCGCAGGCGCTGCGCGCGCCGGGGGTCCAGCGACAGGGCCTCGTAGTACTCGTCCATCTGCCGCTCCAGCTTTTGCAGCGGGCCGTAAGTCTCGGCGCGGGTCAGCGCCGGCATCAGGTGGTCGATGATGACCGCCTGGGTGCGGCGCTTGGCCTGGCTGCCCTCGCCGGGGTCGTTGACGATAAAGGGATACAGGTGCGGCAAGGGACCCAGGATGGCGTCGGGCCAGCAGGCCGCGCCCAGCGCCACGCTTTTGCCGGGCAGCCATTCAAGGTTGCCGTGTTTGCCCACGTGCACCACAGCGTCCACCGCAAAACTGCGGCGCAGCCAGAAATAAAACGCCAGGTAGTTATGCGTGGGCACCAGGTCGGCGTCGTGATAGGTGGCGACCAGGTCCAGGTCGCGCCCGCGCGCGGGCTGTATGCCCACAAACACATGGCCCAGGCGCAGGCCGGACACCATGAAGCGGCCGCTGCGCACCATGGGGTCCTGTTCGGGCACGCCCCACAAGGCATTGACAGCATCGCGGCCGGCGGCGTCCAGGCGATTGAAATCTTCCAGGTAGTGGTCCATGGCCAGGCTCTGGCCGGCGGGCCGCACGTCGTTGGCGTCGAGGTTGTTGGTGACACCCGCCACCAGCGCTGCAATCAGTGCGTCACCGCCCTCGGGCAGATCGCCGGTGGCATAACCCGCACCCTGCATGGCGCGCAGCAAGGCCACGGTGGAGGCCGGCGTGTCCAGGCCCACGCCGTTGGCGAGGCGCGCATCGTCATTGGGGTAGTTGGCCAGGACCAGCGCCACGCGCTTGTCTGCATTCGGCTTGCCGCGCAGAACGCACCAGCGGCGCGCCAGTTCGGCCACAAAGGCCATGCGTTCGGGCTCGGGCTGGTAGCGCACCACGTCGACCTCGGTGCGTTCATCGCGCCAGGCCAGGCCCTTGAAGCTGATGGCGCGCGTACCGATGCGGCCGTCCACCTCGGGCAGCACCACCTGCATCGCCAGGTCGCGCGGCGCCAGGCCGTGCGGATCGTCCTGCCATTGCTCTTGCGAGCAGCCCGCGGTGATCAGTTGCAGCACCGGGGCGTCGCCGGCCAGCGGCTCCATCAGCGCGCCGTCCACGCTGTCGGCGTCGTCGCCATCGAGCGCGGTGATGGCGAAACTGGTGGCGTTGAGCACCACGCCGACCTGGTGCTCGGCGGCCAGCGACCGCAGCAGCGCCAGGCTGGCGGGAGTTTTCAGCGAATCCACCGCCACGGCCACGGTGTTGAGGCCCGCACCGTGAAGCGCCGCCAGCATGGCGTCAAACACCGCGGTGTTGCCGGCCTGCACATGGGCGCGGTAAAACACCAGCAGCGCGGCGGGTACGCCGTCCTGCCATGGCGCTATCTCCCGTGGCTGGTAGGCCATGGCGGGTGGCAGGGCCGCGGGCGGTGCGGGGCGCGGGCCCAGGCCAAAAGCAGAGTGGCCTATCAATTCAAAAAATGTACGGGCATTGTCGCGGCCGCCTTCACGCAGGCAGCGCCAGAGCTGCCGGCAATCCTCGTGCGGGGCGGTGCTGCGCATCAGCAGTTGCAGGTCTTCAGCGGCATCGCCCGAGAACAACGCCAGCCACTGGCCGCGTTCGCGGGCCAGTTCGCGCACACGCTCCACCACATAAGCCCAGTCGCTGGCTGCCCCAAGATGGTCGATCACCACCACGCGCGCATGCTTCAATACTTCGTCCACATACATGTCGGCAGATGCCGGCTGGCGCAGCCACATCAGGTTCGCCAGGCGCACAGTGGGGAAACCATCGGGCAACTGCTGCGCCGCATCGGCCAGCAAAGCCAGCGTGGTATCGGCCGCGCTGAGCACCACGATGTCGCCCGGCGTTTGTTCCACGCGCACCACGCCCTGGCCACCGTCTTCAACGTGGCCGCCTGGGCGTGTAGAGAGCAAATGCATTTTTTACTTCAATGTTCAAACAGTCTGGGCATGCCGAAGAGGGCGGGATGGGCGGCTACGCGAATGTCCCCCGCAGCGGCCTAAGGCCGACTGCTCCTCCTTTATTTCGCTACGCCACCCACCCCACCCTCTTCGGCAATCAGCGTTGGGGTTGTGCAGCGGCTGAACAAACCAAACCGCACCTGGCGCAGGCCGACGGGGCATTCTGCGCAGCGGCATAAAGGAGGAGCCCGCAGGGCAGCCCGCAGGGCGGAGGACAGCCGCGGAGCAGAGTGCCCCGTCGGCCTGCGCCCTCCACAAACGTACAGCTACAGCGTGCATTTCGATTCAGGCCGTGGTTTTATCCAAGGCAGCCTCCAACTCAGCCTGCAAGACGGCGGCATTCAATTCAGAGCCGATCAGCACCAGGCGCGACTGCCGCGCTTCACCGTCGCGCCAGGGGCGGTCAAAGTAGCTGTCAAACCGCGTGCCCACACCCTGCACCACCAGGCGCATGGCCGATCCGGGCAAGGCCACAAAGCCCTTGACGCGGTAGATCTCATGGCCTTCGACGAGGCTGCGCAGCGCGGCCAGCAGCGCATCCCGATCGGGCACGTCCAGCGCCACCTGCACCGAGTCAAAGGCGTCGTGGTCGTGGTCTTCTTCCTCGTCGTGGTGGGTCTTGCGCTGGTCGATCACGTCTTCGACCGCACGCTCCAGGCCCAGCAGCACGCCGATGTCGATGCGGCCGTGCTGCGCATGCACCAGCTTGACGCCGGGCGCAGTCTCGGCGCGGATGGCGGCTTCCACGCCGGCCAGCGCGGCGGCGTCCAGGCCGTCGGTCTTGTGCACCACCACCAGGTCGGCCGTGGCGAGCTGGTCTTCAAACAGTTCGTGCAGCGGCGATTCGTGGTCGAGGTTGTCATCGGCGCGGCGCTGGGCATCGACGGCCACCGGGTCGTCGGCAAAATCGCCGGCGGCGACCGCGGGCGCATCCACCACCGTCACCACCGCATCCACCGTGAAGGTGTTGCGCAGCGCGGGCCACTGGAAGGCCTGCACCAGCGGCTTGGGCAGGGCCAGGCCCGAGGTCTCGATGATCAGGTGGTCGATCTGGTCGCGGCGCGCGGCCAGTTTTTCCATCACGGGCGCGAACTCTTCCTGCACGGTGCAGCACAGGCAGCCGTTGGCGAGTTCATAGAGTTGCCCGTTTTCTTCGCCGTTCTCGTCGCAGCCTATGCCGCAGCCGCGCAGCAGTTCACCGTCGATGCCGAGCTCGCCGAACTCGTTGACGATGACCGCGATGCGCCGGCCCTGCGCGTTGGCCAGCAGATGCCGCAGCAGCGTGGTCTTGCCGCTGCCCAGGAAGCCGGTGACGATGGTGGCGGGGATTTTTCGGGTTTGCATAAGTTAAGTCTCGTTTGAAAAAATTAACGGGGCGAGTTAACGGGTGGTAGTGCGCTCAGGCATTCCACCAGCATCTGCGCGGCCTCGCCCAGGCGCGGGCCGGGGCGCGACAGCAGGTCCATGCGCTCGGTGTCCAGCAGGCACAGCTGCCGCTGGCGCACTGCGGGCAGCGCGCTCCAGCCGGGCCGCTCCGCGATGTTGGAAAGCGTGGCGCGCGGGCCGATGATGATGTCGGGCGGGCGGCGCAGCAGCAGCTCGGGGTTGATCCTGGGGAACAGGCCCAGCTCGCCGCCCACGACGTTGACCAGGCCCAGCCTGGCCACCGTCTCGCCGATAAAGCTTTTTTCACTGGCCGCGGACGACCCCGCCCCCACTTCCACATAAACGGTGCGCCCGCGCAGGGCCGCGGGCATGCGGCCGGCCGCGGCGTCGAGTTCGGCCTCCATGCGCGCCACCAGTTCCGTGGCACGCGCCGGCTCGCCCAGCATGTCGCCGAGCTTCAGCAGCATGCGTTTGAGGTCGGCGTGGGTACGGGCATCAAAGGTCATCACCGGCACGCCCAGGGCCTGCAGCCTTTCACCGGCGCGGCTGCGCGGGCCCAGCAAGACCATATTGGGGCGCAGGGTGACGATGCGTTCGATCTGCGCGTCCTCCAGCCCGCCCACCTTGGGCAGCGCCAGCACCGACCCGGGCCAGGTGGAATGGCGGTCGGTGCCCACCAGCTGCGCGCAGCGGCCCAGTGCGCACACGGCTTCGGTCAGCGAAGGCGCCAGTGTGACGATGCGCGAGACAGGCTGCGTGCCCTGCGCCATCGCGAAGCCGGAGAGCAGCCCGAGAACTGCCAGCGATGACACCATGGGCAGCACGCGCAATGCGATACGCGCCGCGGCAAACGTGTGAGATCCCTCTTCACCAGCCGGGGCCGCGGAACCGGCTTTGCCGGGCCGCAGGCGCAGCGCCCCCTCGGGGGGCAGCGCATTACACGGAGCCGAAGGCGAAGTGAAAAGCGTGGGGGCCATGTCTAGTCTTCGATGCCGCGCTGGGCGGGTACGCCGGCTTTGAAATGGTGTTTGATGAGCGTCATTTCAGTGACCGTATCCGCCAGCTCCACCAGCTCGGCCGGCGCATTCCGGCCGGTCAGCACCACGTGCACGTGAGGCGGGCGTTCGCGCAGGCAGGTGAGCACGGTTTCCAGCGGGATCCAGCCGTAGCGCAGCGGGTACATGATTTCGTCCAGCACCACCATGAAGTGCTCGCCGGCGCGTATCGTGGCCTCGGCCCTGGCCCAGCCATCGAGCGCGAGCTGGGCTGAGTGCTCGAGGTCGCGGCTCTTCCAACTGAAGCCGTCGCCCAGGCCTTCGATGGGAACACCCAGTTGCTCGAACAGCCGGTGCTCGCCGAAACGCGCGCTGGGCACTTTCATGAACTGGTAGACCTTGACGGCCTTGCCCCGGCCGTGGGCACGCAGGGCCAGGCCGAAGGCTGCCGTGCTTTTGCCCTTGCCGTGGCCGGTGTTGACCAGGATGAGACCGCGGCGCTCGCCGGTGGGCCTTTCGTAGGGCGTGGCCGAAGGTGGGGTTTCAATCTGCATGGGGGCCTTCTTTCCAGGATGGTTGACTTTGGGCAGCGCGATCCACTGCCCCTGCAAGGGGTGGACGGCGATGCGCCCGTCGAATACATCTTCCAGCGCGCGATGCGTGGCCAGGTCGGCGCAGGGGCCCTGGTGGGTGACGCGGCCTTCGGCCATCACCACCAGGCTGTCGGCCTGCAGCGCCATGGTGATTTCGTGCAGCACGCTGACCACGGTCTTGCCTTCGGCCACCAGGGCACGCACCACGTCCAGCCAGTCAGCCTGGTGCGGCGGATCCAGGTTGGCCAGCGGTTCGTCCATCAGCAGCACCTGGGCCTGCACCGCCAGGGCACGCGCCAGCAGCACGCGCTGGCGCTCGCCGCCCGACAGCTGACCCAGGGCGCGCTCGCGCCAGTCCCAGGCGCGGGTGGCGCGCAAGGCCTGTTCGACGGCTGCACGGTCGGCGGCGCTGGGAGGCGCCAGCCAGGCCTGGTGCGGCAGGCGGCCCAGCATGGCGACGTCCCACACGGTCAGGTCGTCGGCCGAGGTTTCGTTCTGGCCCAGCCAGGCCAGCTGGCGGGCGCGCTCGCGATGCGGCAGGGTGTGCAGCGGCTGGCCCAGCAGGCTGACCTCGCCGCTGTGCGGCAGCACGCCGGCCAGGGCCCTGAGCAAGGTGGACTTGCCCGCGCCGTTGGGGCCCACGATGCTGGTCCAGCGCGCGGCGGCGATGTCCAGGTGGATGCCGTGCAGCACCTGCTGCCTTTGCACGCCATGGCCGAGGCTGGCCGCTATGCCCTGCGCGCGAAGTGCGATGGGATTCGTCACGGTGCTCATGCCGCGCGCCCTCCGCCCAGGTTGCTGCTGCGGTGCATCAGCCACAGCAGGTAGCCGCCGCCGAGCACGGCGGTGAGCATGCCCACGGGCAGTTCCTGCGGGGCCATCAGGCCGCGCGCCAACGTGTCGGCGGCCATCAGCAGCACGCCGCCCATCAGGCTGGAGAGCAGCATCAGGTGGGCGTGCGTGGTCTTCACCACCGAGCGCACCAGGTGCGGCGCGGCCAGGCCCACAAAGGCGATCAGCCCGGTCTGCGCCACCGCGGTGCCGGTGGCCAGCGCCAGCACCGCCACCAGCGCCGCGCGCATGGGCGCCACCGGCAGGCCCAGGCTGACGGCCGTGGCGTCGCCCAGGCTCAGGCCGTCAAGCACACGCGCCAGCAGCCATGCCGCCAGCACGCAGGCCAACCACACGCCGGCCATCAACACGCAGGAGGTCCAGCCGACAAAAGCCGTCGAGCCCAGCATGAAGGCCTGCATGGCCTGCAGCGACTCGGGCGAGAACAGCAGCACCAGGTGCGTCATGGCCCCCAGCACCACGCCCACCACCACGCCGGCCAGCAGCAGGCGTAACGTGTGCCCCACCCCGCGCGAGAGCGCCAGCGTGAGCATCACCGCGAACACCGCGCCCAGGAAGGCCGCGCCGGTCAGGCCCAGGCGCACCCAGAGGCTGCTGGAAAACACGCTGACGGCCACGCCACCGCTCATCATGCTGCCGCCCAGCATGCCGGCGCCGCCGCCCAGGGCGGCCAGCGCCAGCGCCACGCCCAGCGAGGCGCCCGAGGCGCTGCCCAGCAAGTAGGGATCGGCCAGGGGATTGCGAAACAGGCCTTGCGCCACCGCACCGGCCAGGCCCAGCAAGGCGCCGGCCGCCCAGGCACCCAGAGTGCGCGGCAGGCGGATCTGCCAGACGATCTGCTGTGCCATCGCGGTCTGCGACGGATCCTGCGTGGGGTTGAGCAGCGGCCCGATTAAATTCTCGAGCCCGGCGCTGCCCACGCAAATGCCGAGCAGCATCAGGGCCAACGCGCCCAAAACACCGGCCCATACCAGCCACCACACGCGGGCCTGCATCATGGTTTGGCTCCCTTGGGTGCCTTGTCCAGCAGGCAGCGGGCCATGAGGCGCGCGCCTTCGGCCATGCGCGGGCCGGGACGCACCAGCACATCGGCCTCTTCGGCCGGGAAGATGCAGACCCGCTGTTCGCGCAGCGCACGAATGCTTTGCCAGCCGGGCCGGGCCTGCAGGCCGTCGGCGCTGCGCTGGCCGATCATGATCAGGTCGGGGT
>NZ_JBFUBY010000293.1:0-4849 GCF_056405515.1 Polaromonas sp. P1_G2 | reverse complement strand
AGAGCGGGCAGGGCCTTTCTATTGCAAGGCGGCCTCGCGCTGGGCCATGCGCTCAAGCTCCGCGCAGACGTCGGCCATGCGGCCGGAGATAACCATGCGGCCGGCGCAAGCCGGGCCGACATTGGCGTCGAATTCGCGCACGATGCGCAGGCGGCTGGGCGTGGGGTTGCGGGGCCTTGCCTTGCCGGCTTGGGTGGCTTCGCGCGGCGCAACGGCGACACCCGAGGAAAAAGGTAATGCCAGCTGGCCGGCCGCGCGCTGGGCACGCATAGGTGTGGAAAAACGGCTGGCCCTGCTGTGCTGTGCGGGCACAAACCAGGCTGCCAGCGCCTGCACGGGAGCCAGCAGGAGAGACAGAAGGGGTGAATGTGAAAAACTGACGATTCCCATGATGAACTCCTGTATGAGAGAGGTTTACACAGGCAGGATTTCGGACCGGCTACAGCCGGCAGGGCCGCTGCACCAGGGTGTTGGCCATACAGCCAAACGCCCGCCACCTGGTGCGTGGCCGGATTGGAAGGCTTACATCAGCATGGTGTTGCGTATCAAACCGACGGCCAGGCCTTCGAGTTCAAACGGCTCACCGGGCTCGACCACAATGATGTTGAAGTCGGGGTTTTCGGGCAAAAGCTCGATCAGATTCTTGTTGCGGCGAAAGCGTTTGACGGTGACTTCATCGCCGAGACGGGCCACGACGATCTGGCCGTTCTTGGCTTCCTTGGCCTGTTTGACGGCCAGCAGGTCGCCGTCCATGATGCCGACGTCGCGCATGCTCATGCCGCGAACCTTGAGCAGGTAGTCGGGCTGGCGCTGGAACAGGCTGCTTTCAAAATAATAGGTTTGCTCGATATGTTCCTGCGCGAGAATCGGGCTGCCAGCAGCAACCCGCCCTACCAAAGGTAGGGCGAGCTGGGCCAGGCTTTGCAACGGCAGGGAAAACTGTTTGGTGCGCGATTCGTTGATGGAACGCAGGGTGTCGCCGCGCAGGCGTATGCCGCGTGAGGTGCCGCTGACGAGTTCAATGACGCCTTTGCGGGCCAGCGCCTGCAGGTGCTCTTCGGCGGCGTTGGCGGACTTGAAACCCAGTTCATTCGCGATTTCGGCGCGGGTTGGGGGTGCGCCGGTGCGGGCAATGGCGCTCTGGATCAGTTCCAGGATTTGTTGCTGGCGCGCCGTGAGCTTGGGACCTTCGGAGGGAAAATGCGGGAAATCAGCGAGGATGCTCATGGCGGGACTCCTATAGTTCTTCAGAGTTAAAGGCAGAGTTGAGGGCTGCAAACCGTTTGCCTGCCGTCGACCTGTTTTAATATCCAGTACCTGTATTTTCATCCAGTTTTTAAAAGATTGCAAGATCACTTTCCATGCATCCTCAAAATATTGTGATTCTGGGCACCGGCGGCACGATCGCCGGCCGGGCTGCCAGTGTGTCGGACAACATCGGTTACACCGCCGCCCAGGTGGGCGTTGAGGAGTTGCTGGCCGCCATCCCCGCCCTGGCGCAGGCCGGCACCGTGCTGACGGAGCAGGTGGCGCAGGTTGATAGCAAGGACATGAGTTTTGCGGTGTGGGCCAAGCTGGCCGCGCGCGTCAGCCATTACCTCGCGCAGCCCGACGTCCAGGGCATCGTCATCACCCACGGCACCGATACGCTGGAGGAAACCGCTTTTTTTCTGCAAGCGCTGTTGGCGCCGGCCAAACCCGTGGTGCTGACTTGCGCAATGCGCCCGGCCACGGCGCTGGTTCCTGATGGGCCGCAAAACTTGCTGGATGCGGTGGCCGTGGCGCGCCACGCGGGAGCGCAGGGCGTGGTCGCGGTGTGCGCCGGCGTCGTCCACGGTGCGGCGGACGTCCAGAAGGCGCATACCTACCGGCTTGACCCTTTCAGTTCGGGCGACGCCGGACCCATCGGCTATGTGGAGGAAGGGCGGCTGAGGCAGTTGCGCAGTTGGCAGCAAGCTCAGGCGGGCCGCGCGCAGGCCGCTGCACAAACCATCGCCAGCCTGGCCAGCACCGCCGTGCCCCGTGTCGAAATCCTCATGAACCATGCCGGCGCCGGCGGCGCCATCGTGCAGGCCTTGCAGGCGCAGGGCGTGCAAGGATTGGTGGTGGCCGGCACCGGCAACGGCAGCCTGCACCACGAACTGGAGGCTGCCTTGCTGAAGGCGCAAGCCGCGGGCGTCAAGGTCATTCGCGCCAGCCGCTGTACCGCCGGACGGGTGCTGCCGACCCCGGCTGACGCAATTCCGGATTCAGAAGGCCTGAGCCCGGTCAAGGCCAGGGTCCAACTGATCCTGCAACTGCTGGCCTGATCACCCGAGCCCGGTAGCGCTGGCGCACCGGGTTCCACCCCATTCCTTTTGAACTTTCGCGGACGACCTTCCATGCAAACCCCGTACGAACTCGGCAACCAGAACCAGACCACGACCTGGGATGCCTGCATCCGGTTTTACGAAGCGCTGGCGCTGCGCTGCCCCGGCGTCCTGCAGTTTTCGCAGATTGGCGTTTCCGACGCCGGCGTGCCCCTCCACGCGGGCATCGTGAGCGCCGACGGCGTGTTTGACCGTGAGCAGATCCGGCAAGCGGGGCGCGCTGTCTTTTTCAACAACAACGGCATCCACCCCGGCGAGCCCGAAGGCGTAGATGCCTGCATGGCGCTGGTGCGCGACCTGTGCCTGGAGCCCGAGCGCCTGGCCGCGCTGGGCAGCACGGTCTACCTGTTCATCCCGGTCTACAACGTCGACGGCAGCTGCAACCGTGGTGATGCCAGCCGCGTCAACCAGGACGGGCCGGAGGCCTTCGGCTTTCGCGGCAACAGCCTGCACCTCGACCTGAACCGCGACTTCATCAAGTGCGACAGCCTCAACGCGCAGCTGTTCAACCGCTTCTTCACGGCCTGGGACCCGGACGTGATGGTTGATACCCACACTTCCAACGGCGCTGACTACAGCTACACCATGACGCTGATCCACACCCAGGCCGACAAGCTGGGCGGCGGCCTGGGCGCGTTCCTGCGGGAGCGCATGCTGCCGGTGATTTACCAGGGCATGGAGGCGCGCGGCTGGCCGACCTGTCCCTATGTGAATCCCGTGCATGTGAGCCCGGACCAGGGGATTGCCGATTTCCTGGAGGTGCCGCGGTTCTCGACCGGCTATGCGGCGCTGAACCACACCATAGGCTTCATGCCCGAGACCCATATGCTCAAGCCCTTCAAGGATCGCTATGAGTCCATGCGCGCGCTGCTGGATGTGACGCTGGCGTTCACGGTGGCGAACGCGCCGGAGATCCAGGCGCTGCGGCGGCAGGCCCGGCAAGCGGCGGGCGGCAGGACGCATTGGCCTGTCCGCTGGAAGCTCGATGAAACCCGCCGCTCGCGCCTGCGTTTCAAGGGCTATGCAGCGCTGCGCTCGCCCAGCTTGCTGGGCGACTACCAGCGCCTGTCTTACGACAGAGACCAGCCCTGGGAGCGCGAGATCGACTACTTCACGCACTTCTCGGAAGAAGTTTCCGTGCCCGCGCCCCTGGCCTACGTCGTCCCGCAAGCCTGGCGCGCCGTGATTGAACGCCTGGACTGGAATGGCGTTCGTATGGAGCGCCTGGGCGCAGCCCGCACGGTTCAGGCTCAGGTCAGCCGTATCAAGAGCGTCCAAAGCCGCGCCGGCGCCTATGAAGGCCACATGTTCCATGACGAGGTCAGGCTGGAGACCAGCCTGGAGGCCGTCGAACTGCAGGCCGGCGACTGGTGGGTGCCGCTGGACCAGGACAAGGCCCGTTATGCCGTCGAAACGCTAGAGCCACAGGCGCACGACAGCTTCTTCCGTTGGGGATTTTTCAACAGCATCCTCGAAAAGAAAGAGCATTTCTCGGACTACGTCTTCGAAGACCTGGCGCTGCAGCTGCTCAAGGACGAGCCTGCGCTACGCGCGCGTTTTGAGCAGTGGAAGGCGGCCAACCCCCAACTGTTGTCGGATCCCCAGCAGGTCCTGGGCTTTATCTTCGAGAACTGCGCGCGCCACGCCGAGCCGCAATGGCGCCGCTATCCGGTGCTGTCGATTTTTGAGCGCCCATGAAAAAAGCCGTCGGAAGACGGCTTTTTTGTGAACCTGCGAGGGCCTAAGCGGACAGAGCTTCGAGGGCGCGCGCCGTGATCTGGTCTACCGTGCCCATGCCGCTGATGGCGCGGTACTTGGGTGCGGCGTCGGGCGCGACCTTGGCCCAGCCGGAGTAGTAGTCCACCAGCGGGCGGGTCTGGGCGCTGTAGACCTCCAGCCGCTTGCGCACGGTTTCTTCCTTGTCGTCTTCGCGCTGGATCAGCGGCTCGCCGGTCACATCGTCCTTGCCCTCAACCTTGGGCGGGTTGAATTTGACATGGTAGGTGCGGCCCGAGGCGGGGTGCGAGCGGCGTCCGCTCATGCGCTCAATGATGGCCTCGAAGGGCACGTCGATTTCCAGCACATAGTCGAGTTTGACACCCGCCGACTTCATCGCGTCGGCCTGGGGGATGGTGCGAGGGAAACCGTCGAACAGAAAGCCCTTCGCGCAATCGGACTGGGCAATACGTTCCTTCACGAGGTTGATGATCAGGTCATCGCTGACCAGCGCGCCGGCATCCATGATTTTTTTGGCTTCAATTCCCAGAGGTGTGCCGGCCTTGACGGCCGCGCGAAGCATGTCGCCGGTGGAAATCTGGGGGATGCCGTACTTCTGGCAGATGAAGGTCGCTTGCGTCCCCTTGCCCGCGCCAGGCGCGCCCAACAATATCAGTCTCATGGATGTCCTCGGATTTTATGAATTCGTGAAGCCAACCCCGGGCCGGCGCGCCGGTTACCGATGGGGTTGCTTGGGGCAGGTG
>NZ_JBFUBY010000292.1:0-4864 GCF_056405515.1 Polaromonas sp. P1_G2 | reverse complement strand
TCCATGAACATACTCGGACTTAAGCCCAATGAGCTCGCGGCCATCGTTTTCGGAATCGTGGGCAYGATATTTGGCCTGATCTCATATAGACGTTCGAAGCACAGTGAGTCTCTGGCCAACGAAGGCAATGAGCGAGCAAGGCGTGCCGAAGAAAGAACGGAGCGCAACGAGTTACAAGCGCGAGAACTCGCCTTCGCCCAACGAAAGCGCGAGGCGCTCAAGACACTAATTGAAGGTGAGGCCGCAATTCTGGCTGCCCGACGCAAGATGCGTGCGTTGAGTTCTACAGCATTGGAGGTGGGCGCCGCGGAGGTCATTCAGCCGGCCGAGGGCTTCGCCACTTCCTATGAAACATCTCTGACGGGCCTCAAGGGGGTGCGACAGATGATAGAGTCTATGAACTCCTCCGGCCGGTCACACGAGGAACTTCTGATGCTCATCGAATCCAACATGGCCAAGTTGGAGAAGCTGTATGACTCCAAGTTACTGGCGGAGGAAATCGGCTCATTCACGGACGAAGCTGAACGCAGCATTCGGCTGCATTCCGTGCAACGCGAAGTAGCACGTCAGCTAAAGCAACCGCCCGCGACCGGAACGTAATCGACTCTCCCGGCCGCGTGAGACAGTGACGCCTAGCGGCCTTACGGACTAAGGAGACGAGGTGAAACCAAGCATATTCACGCCCAACATCGAGCGTGTAAAAAAGTTGGACGCGCGCGAAGCGACGCACCTTGTGCGGGATTTGCTGTATTGCGGCGCGCTGCCCATGCGCCTGAGCGAGGTGGTCATCTCCGAACGCATCAACGCGAAAGATGGTGGTATCGACGCGAAAGTGATCGCGGAAGCAGCGGTTCAGGGAGGACCGGCGGTCTCATTCCACTTTCAGATCAAGTCTGGCGACTCGTTCGAACCCTGGCAGGAAGCGGTCGCGCGCAAGGAAATTTTCGGCAAATCCAATGTCACCGCCTCCAAAGACCGCCTTGGAGCCGCCGTCAAGCGGTGCCTGGACACCAATGGCGTCTACGTGCTCGTCGCGTCCGGCCATGACCTGCTCCCGGAGGAGCATTCAAAGGCCGAGGCGCACCTTCGAAAAGCATTCGCTGATTGTGGCTATCTTAATGCGGAGGTCAAAGTTTGGGGCGCCGGCAAACTCACCTCACTGCTGCGCTTATACCCATCGCTGAGCCTCGAATTGAATGGTATCAAGGATGGTGAGTTCGAGACAGTGAGGCAGTGGGGAGCGCGCGCGGACCTCGGCGGCGTTCTTGCCATCGGCGACGCTCAAAAGCGCTTCATGAAGCGGCTGGCGGATATCTTGAGGGGGGACACCATCCAGCACGCACGCGTAATTGGAGAGCCAGGATGCGGCAAGACGCGCCTTGTGCTCGAAACCATCCGAGGATCCGACGACTTGGCCGCGCGCTGTGTGTATGTCGCGAGCTCCGCCGCTCTGCTTAGAAGCGGCTCACTCTTGACCGAGCTTATCAATGAAGAGCGCGGCTACTGGACGATATTGGTTGTCGACGAGTGCGACGAAGTCGACCGGGCGACCATTTACAACGTCATCAAGGGCAAGCAGCGTATCAAGCTCGTCACCATCGACCACGGCCCGGAAGTGAGCCGCGACACCTCAATGGAAACCATTGAATTTCCTAAGCTTGGCGACAAAGAAATCGGCGAAATCCTGGGCACGTATCTAGTCGGCTCTGGCGACCTCCACAATTGGACTGAATGGTGCAAAGGGTCCGCGCGCTCTGCGCACGTTCTCGGGGAAAACTTGGCGCTGCACCCCGAGGACATCCTCAAATCTCCCGCGACTGTCAATGTGTGGGAGCGTTTCGTAATAGGCTACAAAC
This sequence comes from Polaromonas sp. P1_G2, assembly GCF_056405515.1. Classification (NCBI taxonomy): domain Bacteria; kingdom Pseudomonadati; phylum Pseudomonadota; class Betaproteobacteria; order Burkholderiales; family Comamonadaceae; genus Polaromonas; species Polaromonas sp. P1_G2. The sequence continues at coordinate 3,008 of NZ_JBFUBY010000292.1, read as the reverse complement.
GCGCTGACAGCCCTGAGGCGCAACGCTTGCTCACGGAGATGCGCCACATCGCACTGTTCAGCAAGTTTGGCTTCAAAAAGCCGGTCCACGCCGAAGGCAAGTTCGTCGGCAAGCTCGCCAAGCGCGTAGATGGGTCAATCACAAAGGGCGCCTTTGAGAGGGACGTTGCCAAATTCGTCAAGCGTCGCATCCTTCAAGGCGACCGCACATTGCGCATCGTGCCACAAGCGCTCCACGTCCACTTGTGGCGCGAGTGGTGGAGCAACTACGGCATCACGGCGAACTTGAACGAGTTGCTCAAAGAGCTTCCCGAGTCGTTACTCTCCTGGTTCACGAACATGATGCGCTACGCGAACGGCTCGCCGGAAGCGCAGGCGGCCGTCAAGGAGTTGCTCGATGATCCGAAGAGCCCCTTCGCCAAACGAAAGTTCTTGCGTTCCGATCGGGGATCCCGCTTCCTCTCCGCCCTGGCCGAGGCCGATCCAGCATCGACACTCGCGCTGCTTGAACGCACCACGGATGTGTGGATCGCGCCGACGGACCCCTATCTCGGACAATCCCAGGATTTTGTCTTCGCCATCGAACGAATCGCAGTGTGGGCTCCGCATTTCACGCGCGCGGCCGAGCTCCTCGTCAAGTTGGCCGCGATTGAGAAATCCAGCTACGACAACAATGCGCGGGGTACGCTTCGAAAATTGTTTGGTATTGCGGGCGCTCCTTCCCAGGCCAATCCGATGGTGCGCATCGAATTCATCGCCCGGCTGTTCGGATCCGCTGAATCGTTCGAGCGCAAGCTCGGCCTTGAACTCTGCGGAAAAATATTAGAGACGCGTGGAGGAACGCGCGTGATCGGTGTGGAATATCAAGGTCTGCTACCGACCATACGGCTCTGGGCACCTAAGATTTGGGAAGATCTCTACACCCCGTGGAGGGCGGCGTTGGCGATGCTTCTCGAGCAGGCGAATTCGTTCGATCCGCAATGGCAGCACGAGGTGTCGYGCGAGATCATCCGCGGGTGCTTTGGTTTAATGGGGCACGCCCCCCTCGTTTCGCTGTTGCTCCGCACCCTTGAGGGTCAACTCATGCTGCCAGGTGCGGACCACGAGGCACTTGTCAAGGCGCTGCTTCACTTCGWGAGATTTCCTCTCGCCAAACCCACGCAGGCGACCAAAAGGCGGCTTACCAAGCTACTTGGAACCCTATCCAATGGGTCCTATGAGCGCAGATTCGCACGCTTCGTCGAGTATGAAACTTACGATGAAAACTACACCGTCTCGAAATCCGGCGAGCACGCGGACTCACCGCTCCCAACAAAGCGCGTGGAGACGCTGGTCCGCGAGATGCTGTCCAGCCCTGAGATTGCCGCTAGCCATTTGGACCATGCCATTCAATCGCAGGGGCACAGGATTCGCATATTTGGGCACCATATTGGCAAACTGTCCGACTCGGATTTTCGTTCCCTCGCGATACAACGAGCCAAATCCTTGGGAGCTGCAGGTGGGGGCGGCTTCATTGTTGGCTTTTTGGACGGCACCAGGGAAGTGGATCCTGCCGACGCGGACGCGATCGCGCTGGACCTCCTAGCCGGTCGCGCCCCAGCCGATTGGAAAATTGCGGCGACGGTCCAGTCTGGTGTTTCGCGGGCGATGATACCCAAACTCGTCAAGCTCGCGAAGACCGCTCCGCCAGCGCTTTTCGTGCATGTCGGATATCAAGTGAAACAGGCTGTCTTACCGCCGGATGAGGTCGAAGCTCTCCTTCGCTCACTGCTGCGCAACAAGTCGCTCATCGCCGCCGACGTCGCGCTCGGCATCGGCTTCTACTGGTTCGGGAGGTTGTCGGGTCCACAGTGCGCGGAGCGCCTGCACTGGAAGCTGGTGACGGACCATCGCCTCTTCGGCGACAACATGCGCCAAAACTCCCATCAATGGGAGGCTATGGCGAAAGCATTCAGGGGACGCTTTCCGAATCTAGAGGTCAACCTGCTTGCGGCGCTTCTAAATCCCAAGAAACGACAGTCCTACGCCGCCGCCTCCGAGACGTTCGGCATCTTAGGTGCAATATGCGCGGCGAAACCCGAAGAGTCTTGGGAAATCGTCGCTGCTGCGCTGGAAGGAAAGTCGCATGYATGGACCGTTTCGCATTGGCTGGGAGGTGGCATGCGAGACGATGCGTCCCCTACGCCGATCGAGGCATTTTCAGCAGAACGCATATTCAATTGGATTGACAAGTCACCGCGTGAGCGCATTGCCCGCGCACTCGACTTCATCCCGAAAACTCTGACCTCTCCCGGCGGCGATCTCACCGCAGCTTTCATCGAGAGGTATGGCTCCACGAAAGGCTTCAACGACGCGCTCGCGTTTCGATTCGGCCTGGGCACTTACAGCGGCCCTCCGTCCGAGCATCACGCGGCACAGCGAGAGCAGGCGATTAAATGGGCCGGCGCGACTGCGTCAATCAAAGTGAAGGCCTTTTTGGACGCCTACATCGGGGAGCTCACGAAGCTTATCGATCGGGAGAGGATGCACGAGGAACGGAGCTGATTTTCTGAAGCTCCGAGCAAGCTGAGCGTGGCGAGGTCGGCTTTCAGGAAATGAGCCTGAGATACACAGCGGGGAGTTTCCCTCGCTTGAGTCCAGGAGGCCTTAAGCGGTCGCTCCCCGGGGGAGTGCGATGGCATCGAATAACATTTTGGATTTTTATTACTTTTTCGCTGAAATATCATTTTGCCCCGTATCTCGGCACATCCCGCCTGGCCACCCGGGTCAACGAGGAAGCCGAAGAACGGGTCACTGCGGCGCAGGCTAGGCACCCCGAACAGCTGAGCCAGCAGCAGCAACCCGCCGCGACCCTGAAAATCGAGGCGCTGTTCACACGCCAGCCTGCTGGAGCGTTTTAGTGTGCTGGCGCCTGATCCTGAATTGGTTGCGAAAACCCGACTAAAGAGGCCAGCCAATCGGCTAAGAGAGATTAAAAAATCAACAGCGACAGGGACTTAGGACTGTTTC
>NZ_JBFUBY010000291.1:0-4865 GCF_056405515.1 Polaromonas sp. P1_G2 | reverse complement strand
AGCTTGCAGGAAGGGCTGGTTCGCCTCGGCTAATGGGGACGACATAGAAACCCCGGGAAGCTCTTGGCTACCGGGACATGCAAGTCGTGGCCAGGGTCAACCAGGGCAAGCGGACGGTGCTCGAGTATTTGTTGTCGCCTGTGCAGAAGGCGGTGCAGGAGTCGGAGAGGGAGAGGTGAGCATTTCTATCGATCACTTTGACAATGACCGGATCACATTGAGAGCAGCGTTTAACAAGTGGCGTTCGAAATGAGATCAGCTATTGGTCACAGGAGATTGGCTGGGTAACTGTTCTTAAGCGCATCGCAGCCGGCGTTTCGTGTCTGCTCGAATCGATTTTTGCTGTTCGAAGAGGCGATATCACAGCCGCGAAGAATTTATTGAGAAGGCGATTCGCAGAAACCATTTTTATGCAAACAGGTTAATGAGGTGCTAGCGCAGGTAGTGAACAAAAAAATTGGAGAACTACAGCTTGACCGGATTTTTCTTTCTCTTCGTCACGGGTCTTTGGGCCGTGATTGCCATTACCTTGGGCATCAAGATTCCCCGGTGGCTGGGGGCAATGCGGTACCGAAAAGCACTTGGTGTGGTGCTTGCTCCGTTGATCTTTTTTGCTCCAGTTGCGGATGAAATCATTGCCTACCCCCAGATGATGGCGCTTTGTAGTGCCCGCGAGAATACTCATTTAACGATGAATGAAAAGTCGGCTTATGGGCGAACCGTCTACTACACGCAGAGTAGCGAAGTGGGGGCACTTTGGCCACCAAGCGTAGTTATCGTGCGTCACCAATCAGGTTACCTGGACGCCACAACCAAAGAGCCAGTACTCGTGTCGTCTTGGATTAGGCCTGCTCGCGGCTTCCTGGGCATACCTGCTGGTAGCAGCGGAACCAAAATGACTTTGTTGCTGCGCGCGTGCGAAGTACCGAAGGATGACATCGCCCGACATCCTGGGGGTGTTTTGCAAGCCATGAGGCATTTAAATTGGACGGTAGTTCCGACCCCTTGATTCCCTAATCCTATCCAAGGAGCGAATGAAATGAACACAATCAACGAGGCTTACCTGAATGCTCTTCTGGCGGACGCTTCCTATAAGGGGATGCATAACGTCATAGCCGGTCAAGTGCAGGCTGAATTACTTACCGGAACCGCCCTCAATCAAGTCATTGCCGACCGCATGACTCAGCCGCAGGCGGACTTCATCACTACCAACTTTGAAGTGCTGAACCAGGAGCTATCAGCGACAGGCGGTTTTGACGCAACGGTATGGCGTGGAAAAGCGGGAACCGACTATGCCGACAAAGTGTATGTCTCCGTGCGTGGCACGCAGGAAGGGCAAGATTTTCTCGACGATGGTGATTTGGCAAGTGCGGGGGTGCCATACCGTCAAATCGTTAGCATGGTCAACTGGTGGCTTAAAGCCACTACTGCGACTGGACAGCAAGCCCCGCAAATCAGAACGGATGCAAACAACAACTTTGTGGCCGCGTCGCCAGTGGACGGCGCTGGAACTTTCACCGGTGTTAACGCCATTAGCACCATCGAATCCGTCAACGCCCACAGCCTGGGTGGCTACTTGGCAACGGCTTTTGCGCGCTTGTTTGGCAAACAGTGGGGGGTGCAAGGTGTGAATACCTTCAACAGCGCTGGATTTAGCCGCCTACAAGAAAATTACAACATTGCAACTTCGTTCAGTTCAATCAGCCAATTGATTGGTTCAGGTCTTGGCCTAGGTAGTTTTGGTGCCGTCGCGAGTCTCCAAAATAACTATTACGCGGAGAACGGCATAAACGTCACCACCAATGATTGGGATCCTGTGGGCTTCAATCAGTACGGGCAACGTATCGGTTTGTACCAGGAAGACGGTGTCAAGCTCACTGAGCTCGGCATGTCCAATCACTTCATGTACAAGCAAACCGATCTGCTTGCTCTTGGGGCAACCCTGGAGAAGCTCGACCGCACAATGACCTTTGCCAAGTTGAATGATTTCGTCAAAGCGGGTAGCAACGTCATGGCCAATTCATACGAAGGCGTACTTGACGGTCTAAGGCGTATTTTTCAAGGCAATGGCACCACGCCTACTCAACTTGGAGACGTATCCGGTCATGAACTTAGCCGGATAAATTACCAAACCAACATCGACGTTCTCACCAAGAGCGATGCTTTCAAGGGGCTCGTTGGTAAAGCCACGCTGACGCTTGCCGATGCAGGTCTTGCCACCCAAGCTGAGACAAACTTTGCTGCCTTTCTAAGCCTTTATGCGCTAAGCCCTGTAGTTATTAATACAAGCGACACCACAGCGCTTGACAAACTCAAACAAGCTAACGAAGTATTAGCCGGGCAATGGGACGCTGATGCGCAGCTCACGGCGCAGCAGCGGGCTCAGGGGCTTGGTACCTTTACCAAGAATTGGCGGAGTGATCGCGCGACACTGCTTGTCGCCATCGCGGCCCGCAACACAAAAGATGGAACTGGTGTGGCATATGTCGATGGAATTTCGAAGGATCGGGCGTACGACTTGCACTGGTTCGATGGTAGCGGGGCAGAGAAAATTCTTCTCGCCGAGAACACCGCTCGCCAGGGCGGGGTACTTAGGCCAATTCCCATGCAGAGGTTCGCGTTTGGTGACACCGGCAACGACATGCTGACTGGCACAGACAACAAACTGGAGGATCACCTCTACGGTGGAGGTGGCGATGACACTTTGAAAGGCAAGGCCGGAGATGACTACCTGGAAGGTAATGCCGGCGACGATATTCTGGAGGGGGGCAAAGACAATGACACTTTGCTAGGTGGCGTAGGCAACGATACCTACTATCTACGCGCCAGTGATGGTGGGGTAGACACCATCATCGATACCGATGGCCAGGGCGCAATCAAAGTGATCGATGCCGCCGGTAGCGAAAAAGACCTGAGTATAGGTGCCATCAAGAAGATGGCCAACGGCAGCACCACCCTCAGCATCAGCGGCGCAGGCGTCAGCGCCGTCGTCAAAAATTTCACTTCAGGCAACCTCGGCATCACATTACCGGGCTCAGTGGATACCCAGCCGACGCCGACCGGCGGCGGCCTTATCCTGGGCGACTTTGCCCCTCTGGATACGGATGTGGTGGCCGAAGGCGTGCAGGTTCAGTACGACGCTCTGGGCAATGTGATGGTGGACGAAAACCAGCCCGAGGCAGGCCGCGCCGATTCGCTGTTTGACAGCGCGGGTGACGACGAAATCACTGCGGGCGGTGGCGCTGACATGGTCAACGCCACGCGCGGCGGCACAAACTGGATCAAGGCCGGCAGCGGCAACGACAAAGTGTTTGGTGGCGCGGGCAAAGACCTGATCGAGTTGGGCACCGATCGTGACTATGCCGTGGGCGGCGACGGCGACGACAGGATCTTTGCCGATGTGCAGCACACCATGAACGAAGTGCTGGCGCAAGTCATTGCGGCGCCTAACGACCAAGCCGACATCATGGATGGTGGCAAAGGCGACGATGCGCTGTATGGCGACGCCGGCAGTGATGTGCTGTACGGCGGCGAAGGCAAAGACCTGATGGTGGGCGGCGCGGGTGACGACGCTATGTTTGGCGACCTGGAGACCGTCACTGTGCAGCCGGGTTGGAGCGTCACGCTGCAGCAGTCATATCCCAATGGCTACTTGCCGGGTTCAGTGTTTGCGTTTACAGGCATTACAACCCGGCTGCCCACAGCACAAAGCGCGGACCTGATGTTTGGAGGTGGGGGCAGCGATTACATGGTGGCCGGGGGCGGTGAGGACTACCTTGATGGAGGCACGGGCAATGACTACATGTTTGGTGGCGGCGGGGCGGACTCGCTGGTAGGCGACGAAGGCGACGACCACATGGACGGCGACGGCTATACGACAGGCGTGTTGCAGCCTGAGTACACCTTATCGACGGAACACGGTAACGACTATCTCGATGGCGGGGCGGGCAATGACATGATGGTCGGATGGGGCGGCGGCGACGTGTTGTTTGGTGGATCCGGCGACGATTGGCTAGTRGGCGACGCGCCAAACTATGCCATGGAAGGTGAGTACAACGGCAATGACTACCTCGACGGCGGGGAAGGCAACGACACGATGATTGGCGGCGGCAAGGATGACACCTTGTATGGCGGGGATGGTAGTGACGTGCTTGGCGGTGACGCCAACGCGTCACAACTTTCCGGCGAGTTCCACGGCGACGATTACCTCGATGGTGAAGGTGGCGACGACCTTCTCATCGGACACGGCGGCAACGACACGCTCTATGGCGGAGACGGTAACGACCAGTTGCAGGGCGATGCATTGGAGTCAAATCTCTCGGGCGAATATCACGGAGACGACTACCTGGACGGAGAGGACGGTGAAGACGAACTCATCGGCGGCGGTGGCAATGACATTCTGTACGGCGGTGCCGGGAATGATGGGCTGCTCGGGGATGCCTATGAGCCTGAGCTGGCTGGTCAATACCATGGCGACGACTACTTGAACGGAGAGGGCGGCGACGACAGGCTGTGGGGTGCGGGAGGTGACGACACGCTCTATGGCGGAGCAGGCAATGACATCTTGTTTGGGGACGACAACCAGCTTGCCGAGAACTGGCATGGCAACGACTACCTGGACGGAGGGGACGGTAGTGATGTGTTGTGGGGTGGGCACGGTAACGACGTAGTGCTAGGCGGGTCAGGGCTCGATTTCCTAGTTGGGGGAGGTGGTGACGATTACCTTGAAGGTGGAGAAGACCGGGACACCATTTATGGCGACGATGGAAATGACACGCTGGTCTCGGACGGTGACGATTATCTCGATGGAGGAATAGGCGACGACACGTACAGCATCACCCTGAAACCAATAGATGGGAATAACG